>SAAR01000191.1 GCA_009916335.1 Erysipelotrichia bacterium
AAAATAAATAATTATCAAACGAATCCATATACGCCTAGGAATCAGACCATTGAGATGATTTATAAAATAAATGCAAAAAATATCCATAGAAAAGTTTGCTATTTAAATAGATTGTAGTACCTTTGCATCATCAAAATATCGCGGAGTGGAGCAGTTGGTAGCTCGTTGGGCTCATAACCCAAAGGTCGTCTGTTCGAGTCAGGCCTCCGCAACTAAGTTCAGCAAATAAGGCATTCCTTTTGGAATGCCTTATTTATTTGTACCATATTAAAAATAGATGGGATCATGGATCATACCGAAATCCTGAGGGATTGCCATTTAAGCATAAAGATGGTTCACCCAAACACAAAAGAGAAAAGGCTGTCCTAAAACAACCTTTTCATTAACAACGACAAACAACTAAAAATTACTATTTGATGCCTTCCAATGCTTTCTTTGCAGTAGCGTTAGCAGGGTCGATAGCCAATATTTTGTTCCAAAATTCTTTTGATTGAGCTACAGCATTGTTAACTAAACAATAATATCCCAAATAGCTATAGCATTCTACTAAAACAGAATTATAACGAGCGTCATTCTTACTAGCCAACAATGAAATCACCGACTCGTAGTAAGGTTTAGCTAACCCTTGAGTTGTTTCCGGATCTAACGCCGAGTTAGTTCGCGCACGCCAAAAATAGCCCAAATAACTATCAGCAGCTTTCTGGGTAATAATTGTAAATACAGAATCAGCCTTTTGTAAACTTGTGATTTTCTCAGCGCTACTTACTGATTTTGTAGTTCCTTCACCGTAATATAGCTTACCTAATTGAAATAGTAAATCCGGTGTTTGTTTATCCGAAGATTGTAAACTCAAATATTTTGTATAAGCTTCAATAGAGCCTGTATAATCGTTTAGGCTCTCATAAGAAGATGAAATCTCTCTCCACAAATCAATCTTTGTAGTGTCAAGTTTCAAGGCATTCTGATATTGAGCTATTGCCTCATTATATTTTTTACTTTCACTGAGTAGGTGACCATAGTACATGTAATCCAAATAAGTAAAGTCTGATTTTTCGGGATGATTGAAGAAAGAATCAGCAGCCACAATCCCTTCATCATATTTCTTTAAATCAGTAAGGTTATACATTATCAAGCGGTAGAAAGTAGTGTTTTTTGCATTTTTCTCTACGCCCATACGTGCTACTTCTAGTGACTTTTCAAAATCATGGTTTAAAAATAACGCAAATGCATATTTTACCATATCATCTTCCTTGGCCTCGATCGTATGAATGAAAGATGAATAAGCTTCTATAGCTTGAGAAAAACGATTACGACTATAATAGATATTGGCAAGAGCCTTATAAACCGGTAAATAATCAGGAGCCATCTCCTTTAATTGAAGAAGTTTGTCAATAGCCTGTTCGGGACTAGCATCCTTATATACTTGAGCATATTTTAAATAAGCTTCTTTGCAATTTGAATCAAAATATATGGCCTGTTCATAGAACTGGCATGCAGTCCCAGCATCTTGTTTTGTTAGTGCAATATCGCCCTCAAGTACATATATACCTGGAAATTTATTATTTGCTTTTTTGGCATATTCAACGTACTTCTGAGCTTCAGTTATCTGCATCGCATCAAAATAAACACGAGCGACAGCAACAAGTAATGCAGGATCTTTTTTATTCTTCCCTTTAATAAGTTGCCCCAACTCATCTGAAGCTTGTTGTGGATTAGTCGTAATTAATTCTTTTATACGATCCAAGCGATTTTGCCAATCGCTATCGGCCGACTGCGCCCAAAGTGTACCGGCGACTAAAAAAAGTCCTAATAAAAAAATATAAAGTCTTTTCATTACTATGTATTTAAGTTACTATGTTATTCATCTTTAATATCTACCACACGTACTGGTTGGGTAGCAGGCACTAAGCCTGATTTCAATATAATCCTTTGTCCTTTATCTGATGTTAGAAAAGACGCAAATCCCCAAGGTAAAGCATTGCGAGGATCGTTGAGTAAAATGTAAATGCTACGAGTTAACGGATAATCACCATAAAACAAATAAGCTTGATAAGGTTTATAGCTATTATCCTTCGTTGCAATATCGTCTTCGCTCACAGACATTACCCTGATTTCGTTTCTGAATGATAAATTCGTTGTGTCACTCCGATTACCTAACCAATTAATTCCTATCACCCCTATTGCATGCGAGTTTTGAGCAACAAAATCAATAACCTCTTGATTATTATTCAATGCTTTGAGATCTTTTGAAAGCTTTTTGCCTTTACAGATAGAGTCTACTGCAAAACGAACCGTACTTGAGTTTTTATTATCAAATACAACTTGAATGTTTTTTAAAGATGAAGAAGAGTAAATTTCTTTCCAGGTTTTCACCTCACCAGTCAGCATACGTTTTATATCACGCAGACTAATTAATGAATCTTTATTGGCTCGGTTAATAATCAGAGCCAAACCATCCGTTGCCAATTTTATTTCTCGAGGAAAAAACTTACGACTATGGAACGAACTCATTTCTTCCGCCGATAGTGTACGTGTGGCAATAGCCAAACGTACACTATCTTTTAGCAGAAGATTAATAGCATTTACTTCTGTTGTAAATTTGGGAACAATTCCAGCCAAGGCAAAAGTACCTTCGAAAACATCAATTTCCTCTTGTATAATTGGCCGGAAACTTTCATCAGCAGCAATAGCAATTACCCCTGAAGTATAAGTATCCGTAAAACCGTCTTTCGGTTTATTATTACACGCTGAAATTAACATAACAAGCGCAAAAGTGCCAAGCCAAAACTGTTTCTTCATATTTACTGCAATCTAAATGTAATAGGTACTGTATATTTTACTGTAACGGGTTTACCGTTTTGCTTACCAGGAATCCATCTTGGCATAGAACGAATAACTCGAATTGCTTCTTTATCACAATATGGATCAAGAGATTTAACGACTTGAACATCTCGCACCGTACCATCTTTCCCTACGATAAACTGACAGATAACTCTACCCTGAGTTCCGTTTTCCTGTGCAATAGTAGGATATTTAAGGTTCTTCCCTATAAAAGAGAGCAACTCAGCTTGTCCTCCGGGGAAAGTTGGCATCTGCTCAACCATATCAAAAACCTTCTCTTCTTCAACAGGAGCTTGTGTAACTACCTGTTTCAAGTCTGCAATATCTTTACCATTAGCTTCGTCATTACCCTTAACATCGGCAATAGAAATACTTACCTTAGTCTGTGTTAACTCTTCCTGACTCTTAATTTCATCTTCATCAGCTACCTCAGAATCTTTTTTTATAACTGGGGCAGTGAACTTGATAGAACTTTTCAGAGCAGGAGGTGGCGGAGCCACAGGTTCTACTTTTTTCATTTCATCTTGCTTAACTTCGGGTTCTTCCAATTGCGACAAAGCAGTTACTTCCGTCATCACCTCTTTCTGTTTAGGAGTAGCCAACCGTATCAAAGTTGGTATACTAAAACCAATCAAAGCAATGACAAGAACAATAATCATAGCCATATTATGACGCTTAGAAGAATCTCCACGCATTTTATATGCACCATAGGCTTTATTCTTGCCATTAAATATCAGCTCACACCACTCAGAAGATGTCAAATCAATTTTTGCCATTTTTTACTTTAATTTTAGGTGTTAATCAGCTACATTTTGTGAAAGTCCACCTCTTGACTCAAAATTCTTCAGCAAGAATTCGTCACCACTAGTAATATCAACTATCACATATTTACCTATACTGCATATTTGCATTTCATCAAGCGCATCAATAAGATTTACATACTTTGATTTCTCAGTAGCTTTAATGATAACAACCGGAGTGTTTTTACCATTTTTTATTTCACTGAGCTGTTGGGTATATTCTTCTTCTGATATTTCCATATTCAACTTTTTCTGTTTCAGCTCATTAACCTTACGTACAGCTTCTTTATTACGTTTAAGCAATAAAGAACGAATTCCGTCGGGTTTGTAAGATGTTTCTTTCAAAGAAGAATAATCTTTGTAGTCTGGTTCGCCTTCGTAATAATATAACTTATCATCACTTCCTAACAGTAAAGTTATAGCCTGTGAGGCTTTTACTTTAGTTTGTTGTTCTTCAGTTATATCTTTATCATTACTGGGCATACTTATCTCCATCGTTTGAGGTTTGCTCAACGAGGTACATAACATAAAGAAAGTAATAAGAAGCATATTCATATCAACCATAGGAGTAAAATCGACACGTACGGTCATTTTTTTCTGCTTACCCTTTCCGCCTTTCTTTTTATTGCCACTCTCTTGTACTTCAGCACTCATAGTTTATTCGATTTTTAATTTTCAGAAGTTGTTTTCAACGAAGTAATCAAGTTGTATCGATTCTCTCTGAGATCCTGAAGTGAATTCATAACCTTCTTAATTACCGAATAGGGAGTTGACTCATCTGCTTTGATAGCAATACGCAATTCGGAATTAACCAGACGTGCATTCCTAACCCATGATTTAAATTGATTATCTACACTATCACAAGGAATTCCTTCATTCTTTAGCACGGCATCTTGTTTCTCTGCCGGTAAATCAAGATATGTTTTCATACTTTTGATTGGTACACCAAATGTAGTTGAAACCATAAACTTCTTTATTTGTTCCGGAGAAAATGTAATACCATACTCTTGCCCCATCCCTTCTAAAGTTGCTTTTAAATCAGCTTGTTTATCCAAGCTCATAAAGATCTTGCCATCGGGATTTACCAATATTTGCAAGATGTCCTTTTCAGGGATCTTAATTTCAGAGACAGACGCTGGAGTTGTTACTTGTACCGGTTCCTTCTTTACAAATGTTGAAGTCAACATGAAGAAGGTAAGCAATAGCACAGTAACATCACTCATAGCTGTCATATCTATGAAAGTACTTTTTTTCTTAATTTTGGCTCTACCCATAATTTTAAGCGTTTAAAATGAACTCTTACTTATGAGTTGCTGCAAATGTTTGTACAATTGAAAAGCCTACTTCATCAAGGCTATAAGTCAGTTTATCAATTTTATTAGTATAATAGTTATAGGCTATTACTGCTAAAGCACCTGTTAAGATACCAAACGCTGTATTTATTAACGCTTCAGAAATACCTTGCGATAATGCCATTGAATCAGCAGCCCCACCAGCGGCCAAAGCAGCAAATGAACGAATCATACCGATAACCGTACCAAGCAACCCCATCAAAGTACCCAAAGTCGTTATAGTACCGATAATAGGTAAATTTTGTTCCATCATTGGCAATTCCAAAGCGGTAGCTTCTTCCAGTTCTTTTTGAATAGCCAATAGTTTTTGGTCTTTAGAAAGAGTCGCATCACGTTCCATTTCATCATACTTCTGAAGAGTAGACGTAACTACATTTGCAACAGAACCTCTTTGTTTGTCACAAATAGCTTGAGCCTTTTTAAGATCACCAGCTGTCAAAGCTTCTTTGATATTCTTAACGAACTTTACAAGAGAACCTTTGCCAAAAGCAGAACGAAGAGCAAAGTAACGTTCAATACTTAGCGCAAGTACTGTAAGTAACAAGGTCTGAATAATCGGAACAATAAAACCACCTTTATAAATAGTACCTAAAAAATTTCCTGGCAGCGGATGATTGTTAGGATCATTGTTCATAAAGTTAGCCGGGTTACCTAATAAGAACTGATAAATACATACTGCAATTATAAAGCAGAAGATAATTACCAAACCTGCAGATCTAATACCTGTAAATGAATAAGCTTTTTTTTGATTAGTTTCCATAATGTGTAAGTATAAAAAGATATGTTTAAAAATAAAATAATTCTGATAAGCATAATATCTCCTAGCAGACAAGATAATACAAGCCTGCTAAACATATTAGAGATAAAAAAGTCTTGGAACTAAATAAGAATTCGTCTTAAGAGGTAGACGTAATAATCGCACACACCTGAAAGACAATGGTGTGAGGTATTTGAGTAGAATAATTTGCTTCTGTCAGTAACTAACTGATTCTCTCTGATACTCAAATGCAATAATAAATCTCTTATCGCACTAAGATACTCAGCAGCACGACGTGCACGATAATGATTTGCATGTAAGAGAGATTCTGAAACTCCTTTTATACTTAAATCAGCATATGATACGGTCAGTGTTTTATAGAGCATATCCATATTCAGCGATGAATATAAGCTAGCACTTTCATCCTCTGATGAAAACGATTCAGCTGCTTCATTGCATGCATGTACTGCACATACAGTATTTGCACCAGCACTCAAAGGAAGTACCAGCAATGCAATTAACAAAAGACACCTAAGCATAAACTTCATCACTCTCTGCTATTCGAATTTTCATTGGCAAAATTACGAAGTATATTAATACCAAATTCATTATTCACATCTTTTAAGTCGGATATAATCGTATAAAAAAACATAAATAGGAAGTCTTTAATCTAATAATTATAACCTCCTTAAACGCAAAAAAGTCCCACAGCTTTGAGCTGCAGGACTTCTTCAAAAAACGGCGACTACCTACTCTCCCACTGTTACGCAGTACCATCGGCGTGACAAGGCTTAACTTCTCTGTTCGGAATGGGAAGAGGTGGAACCCTTGT
>SAAR01000910.1 GCA_009916335.1 Erysipelotrichia bacterium
CTATCTGATATGGTTAAAGTAGCCCGACTTGACACGCTTGTAAAAAATGTTAGAACAGTAACAGAAAACAAAAACCCCCGATTTTCGATTGTTTGGCGACAGAAAAAATCGGGGGCATTATAAAAAAAAGGAAAAGTAAATATGTTGATACAAGAAGAATATAACAGAGATAAGTATATAAATCAAATTCAAAGTTGGACTTTGTGTGCAGATGATTTCGAAAACGGAACATACAGAAAGCCAAAAGAAAAGGCGTTAAATAAAAAATACATTGGCTATAACAACAACTATTTTATCAATGGTTTTGTGTTTGATATAGACCAACCTCAAGGTGCAATTGCATGGGATGTTTGCGGATTACCTAAACCCAATATAATTATTCAAAATACTGATAATGGTCATGCTCATTTGCTTTATGCTTTAAAAGCTCCTGTATGTAAAACTGATAATGCAAGAGTAAAGCCGCTTAAACTTGCAAGCCTGATTCAAAAAGGATTTACAGATAGATTAAAAGCAGATCGTGCATATGCTGATGTGCTAATGAAAAATCCAATCAATGAAGCCGAATGGCGTACAACATGGGGTAATGTTGAAGCTTATGATCTCAGCTACCTAAGCGAGTTTATACCTGATGACATTCAAGAACAAAAAAGATTGCCATCTATTGGACTTGGACGCAATGTTAATCTGTTTGAAGATCTTAGACATTATGCATATAAATCCGTTTTAAAATTTAAAGAAAAAAGTAACTATGAAAATTGGGAAAAAGAACTGATATTAAAAGCTGATGGATTAAATACATTCTGTAATAGTAGTAATCTATTAAGCTATAATGAGATAAAAGCAACAGCAAAATCAGTAGCTAAATGGACATGGCGAAACTTCAATAAAGAATGCTTTTCATTTATTCAATCATGCAGAGGAAAAAAGAATACAGGAAAGAAAAAAACAAAAGTTAGAAGTAAAGCTAAAAGCAACAAAATGTTAGACAAAATAATTAAAGCAGATTTGGAGTAAATACAATGGCAGCAATAAGAGCAGCTAAAAGAAAAAACACAGCTAAAGATTTAGCTAAAAAGTTAGGCATTCATGAAAGAACTGTCAGACGTTATATTGCATTACCGCGTTCTGATTATGAATCAGAAGCTGAAAGCCGCAGAAAAACTGCATACAACCTACATTTTAAAAATGGGTTGAAATGGCGTGAAGTAGCTGAAAAAATGAATACAACAGAAAATGC
>SAAR01000911.1 GCA_009916335.1 Erysipelotrichia bacterium
TCGCTTGACCAGAATTTTATGACTAAGTCTTGGATCCGAGGGAAATCTGTTTATGCTTGGACACCAAACGATGAAGAGAGTATGACCAAGATGCTCTTGGTGCAAGTAGATGGTATTATTACTGATAATTTAACAGGTCTAAAAAGTTTGATGAGTGAATTGGAAGAGAATCATCGCTATCCTGATCTATTTTTCCTTGAATTTCAGGACTTACTCTATAATTTTGAATAACAAAAAGACACGAACGGTCACTATGCCACTCGCGTCTTTTTATGTTTTAAAATGGTAATTTACCTGCAAATGCACCAAGTTTTTTCTGAGTTGCCTCATCAACTTTTGTCAGAGCATCATTGATAGCCTGGACTGTCATTTCTTGCAATGTCTCAATATCTTCTGCATCAACAACTTCAGACTTAAAATCGATTGATACTAATTTTTTATCCCCAGTAAAGGTTGCAGTAACTAAGTCCTGTACAGAACTACCTGTAAATTGAGTAGCAGCTAGTTCAGCTTGACTCTTCTCCATTTGTTTTTGAAGTTTTTGAGCTTGGCGCATCATATTTTGCATATTCATCATCGTGTAGAAAATCTCCTTGGAATGTTTTAACTTTCTTATTATAACATGTTTTTCAAAAGGTGAAAATAGGAAAATAAGATTAGAGTTGGGTCTATAATACAAGTTTTTATGTGATTGTAAGATAATTATTGACTACTTAATCTGATATAATATAGATAGATAAACATAATGATATTTATTTAGTCTGAAAGAATTAATAGTGTTACATAATCTATTTTTTAAAGGGAGGCTGGTTATTTGTCAGAGCCGACATTTTATATTCATAAGAACATAATACCACCACATGAATACCATAAAGTAATTTCTTTTATTGAATCGTATAAACCATCTGTCAATATTAATTACTTAATTGAAACATATCTAGTTTTAAAGTTGTTAAAAGCAGAGAAAGAATTTGCTGTATTTAAGCACTTAATAAGTATATTCAGTAATTATATTAAAAATTTCCCTGAATCAATTTTTGACATTAATTATGAGGAAATAAATATTTTTTATAGAGATGTTTTTTGGGAATTATTGTTATTTTTAAATAGATTAAGTAAAGATGATGCTAAAAATTTTGAACTGACCTAGTCAAGCATTTTTGTAACACTAGTGTATAAAATTTCTTACGCTGCACGACATCGTGCAGCATAAGGTGTAAGTCCACCGTTTGCACGATG
>SAAR01000192.1 GCA_009916335.1 Erysipelotrichia bacterium
ATTGATGATTTTATTTGTTTTTTCAATGAGTAATGATTTATCGACAACCAGAGGAGAATTTAATAACTCTTGATAATCTTGATTGTTTGGATTTAAATAGATTCCCATGTGTATCATCCTTTCTTTTGCTATGTTCATTATATCATAACAATGTTAGGATTCGTATTTTTTAACGATTTCATTATTAACTTTATAAAAAATTAGTGAAAGGTCTACCCCTTTAGGCATAGAATGGTAGTATCTATATATCGTGCATAGTTTATCAAGTGTATTCTAGTCTTGACACTCCCTGTTTCTAAAGAAAAGAGTTTTACGGACAAAATTGCTAAGTAAAGGAAACGATATTAAAAAAAGGTGATTGCTCACCTTTACTTACTTATTTTCTGTATCATTATTTTCACTGTTGTTTTTTTCTACTGCATCATTTGAAGATAGTGTATTGTTTGTGATGTTTTCTTTTTGTAAATGATCAATGTCAGAATGATTTTTCTTCTTTTTAAAGATAAAGAAGATTCCACCAGCAATGATAAGAATCGCAATTACGATAATCACGATAGTAATTGTATGATCACTACTTAATTCACTAGTGATCTCAATTTTCGTATCTTTCAATTTTAATAGATCAATCGTAACAGTTTGATTGTTCACTTCACCTACATTATGCTCTAAAATTTTTCCAGGCATTGTTATATTGAAGTTAAATTCAACCCCTTCCATTGAATCATTAACACTTGCAAGTTCATCATTGGCAAATGAGCCTATATCTTCTTGTCCCATTAAGAAAGTAATGCGATCATCTTTAATGGTAATGACATCTTTGAATCCTTCTGGTGTAACATGTTTCGTATCATAATCCATTTGAAAACCGACATATGCTTCTTCATCAATTGTTTTATTAACATCTTTGAAAGTAATATATTTTAGTTCCTCTTGATCCATACCTTCTAACATGCTTTGTTTTAAATCATCAACGCTAGTTTCTGCATATTCAAGTGTCGCTTTTGAAACTAACATCTCTACACTCATATCGGCACTACCGTCGGATTTGACATCAATATTCATGTTTACTTTAAAACAGCCACTTAACATAAATACTAATGTACATAAAAGAAAAAGTTGTTTTATTTTTTTCATCATTGATCCCCCTATATTTTCTCTTAAATATATTTTAACATGAAAATTAGTGAAAAGATATATCCATAATTTTTGTATAATCGTGTATAATACAGTATGAAAAGAGGTTGTTAAAATGAATTTAGTCGAGCGTTTTTTAAAGTATGTAAAAATGGATACACAATCAAATCCACATAGTGATGCGATCCCTTCTAGTGCAAAGCAACTAGATTTAGCAAATGTTTTAGTGGAAGATATGAAAGCGATGGGGATTGAAGATGCCCATGTTGATGAGTATGGTATTGTGTATGGAAGTATCCCTTCCAATGTGGAAAAGGAAGTAGATACGATTGGTTTTATTGCACATATGGATACAAGTCCTGATATGAGCGGTAAAGATGTACAAGCAAAAATTGTTAAAAATTATGATGGTGGTAAAATTATTTTAAATGAAAAATTAGGAATTAGTATGGATACTCATACATTTCCATCATTAGCTTTACATAAAGGACAGGATTTAATTGTTACTGATGGAACTACTTTATTAGGAGCAGATGACAAAGCAGGAATAGCAGAAATATTGGATATGTGTCAAAAAATCATGCAAGAGAATATTCCTCATGGTGCGATTAAAATCGCGTTTACTCCTGATGAAGAAGTTGGGCGAGGAGCTGATCATTTCAATGTAAAAGCCTTTGCGGCGGATTATGCTTATACTGTTGATGGTGGAGATATTCATTCCATTGATTATGAAAATTTCAATGCAGCAAGTGCCGTTGTTAATATTAAGGGAAGTAGTATTCATCCAGGAGAAGCAAAACATAAAATGATTAATGCACTACATGTGGCGATGCAATTTCATTCTTTATTACCAGTAAAAGATGATCCTGCATTAAGTGAAGGCTATGAGGGATTTAATCATCTTTGTGAAATACAAGGTGGTTGTGAAGAAGCGAAGATGGAATATATTATTCGTAACCATGATGAAATGTTGTTTCAAAAACAGAAAGAAGATTTTATACGGGCTACAAAGTTTTTAAATGATCAGTATGGATATGAAATGATTAGCTTAGATATTCAGGATAGCTATGCAAATATGCGACAATTGATTGAAAAGCGTATGGATATTGTCGATAATGTAAAAATAGCAATGAAACAAATTGGCTTAACACCTATTAGTACAGCAATTCGTGGAGGAACAGATGGGGCTAGATTAACGTATGAAGGTTTGTTATGCCCTAATATAGGGACAGGTGGATATAACTATCATGGAAAATATGAGTATGTTAGTATTCAATCTATGCACAAAATTAGTGAATTATTATGTAAAATTGTCGAAAATAATGCAAAATAGGCTCTAAAATTATTTAGGGCTTTTTCTTTTCTGTTATAATAGGGGTATATGTAAATAAAGAGAGGCAAAACAATGAAGGTGAAATTTCTTTTTAAGGTAGGATTCATCTTTATCATATGTATATGTTTAATATCCTGTTCTGCTAATGGGAAAGATGAGGAAAGTTATCCAAGTAAGTATCCTGATTCACTAGCACAAACAAGGGAAGAAGTATTGTTTCCTCAATACCCGCAAACAAGTGTCCTAAGTGATGGAAGTGTGGCGATGATTGATTATAGCAATGCTAGTGAAGGATATATAGGGGCAAAACTTTTAAAGGAAAGTGATGCAAAAGTAAATATACAGGTGATGAAAGATGAGGTTAAATATAATTATGAAATTAATTCTTTAGAATATATTTCATTGCCTTTACAAATGGAAAATGGGATTTATAAATTTAAGATTATGCAAAATGTAGAAGGCGATTCTTATGCAATCTTAGCATCTGTTGATGTAGATGTGAATATGCCTAATGATAAATCAGTGTATTTATATCCTAATCAAGTGGTCGATTATCAAGCACAATCACAAGTTGTTGATTTATCATTTGCATTAGTAAAAAAAGATACGAATGATTTAGAGCGAATTAAAACATTGTATGAATATGTTGTAGAGCATTTAGATTATGATGATGACAAGGCTAAAAATGTAGTTGGGAAATATGTCTTACCTAATCTTGATAATGCGATTGATTCAGGAAAAGGGATTTGCTTTGATTATGCATCACTATTAGCTGCTCTATGTCGTATTCAAGGGATTCCTGCAAAAGTTATTACGGGCGAAACAACGATTGAATATCATGCATGGGTAGAAATATGGCTAGAAGGAAAAGGGTGGATTAATCCAAAGATAGAATTTGATAAAGATAAATGGACATTAGTCGATCCGACATTTGATGATAGTACAGGGGAATATGATGGACCTTATGAAGAATATAAACGATATTAAGAAACAGAGGGAACGATGATGAAATATAAAAGATTAACAACAAAAGAAAAAGGAATCTTCGCAAATGAAATTGCAATCATTCTTTCTTCAGGAATGAGTATTTATGAAGGGTTAGAATTGATTGCACCAGAATTACCTAATGAACATATGCGTCATATATGCATAGACTTGCTTAATGAATATCAAAGTAAAGGCAAATTTTATGATGCTTTAAAAGCAAGTCAGGTTTTTGATCAATATATGGAAGAAATGGTTAAGATAGGGGAAGAAAGTGGGAATTTAGATGATGTGATGCATCAATTAGCATTGTATTATGAAAGAAATGATGATATGCAAATGCAAATTAAAGATGCGATCACTTATCCACTTATTTTAATGGTGATGATGTTAGTTGTTATTGGTGTGTTTGTATTAAAAATACTGCCAATCTTTCAAAATGTATTACACAATGTAGGAACTTCCTTATCGCCACTAGCACAAACGCTAATGGATTTTGGGCAAAACTTTGCATTGATTGCCTTTATCATCTTAAGTGTGTTGGCACTCATGATCATTCTCTTTTTACTTTATACGAAGATCAGTAAAGATAAAACATTACAGGAACATTTACTGGCGAAATGTGTTATGACAAAAAAACTGTATACCAATATTTCAATGGCGAATATCACATATGCACTATCCTTGTTTTTATCAAGTGGGTATCCTATTGAAGAGGCAGTTAAGTTTTTACCTAATTTTGTGAATCACCCTAAACTAAAAATAAAGTTGCAAAAGATCATTATGAAAATGGAAGCAGGTACTTCTTTTGCAGATGCAATCAAAGTAGAAAATTTGTATACAGGGGTTTATGCAAATATGTTGCAGATTGGTTTTAAAAGTGGGAAACAAGATGAAGTATTAAAAAAGCTAGTACAGCTATATGAAAAAGATGTCGCTATTTCAATTTCTAACTTTTTAAATATTATTGAACCAAGTATTGTTGCTTTATTATCATTAGTTGTCGGTATTATATTGCTTTCCGTTATGTTGCCACTAATGAGTATAATGTCCTCATTAGGATAAGGTTATGAAACGCAATAAGATGTTTGTTTTTCAGTGTTTGTTGTTTGTAGGAATTGTCGCTTTTATTTATTTTGCCGTTATGACAAGTGATGAAAGTACAAAAAAGGAAAGCACTAGACAAATCGAACAAGCACTAGAAAAAGCATTGATGACTTGTTACAGTGTAGAAGGAGCATATCCTAAAACATTAGCACAATTAGTAGAAAACTACCCTGTGTATATTGATGAAGATAAGTATATGATTCATTACATTTATGAAGGAGCAAACATGAAACCTGATATTTTAGTGATGAGAAAGGATGTAACGCATGAATAAAGGAAAATTAGCAAATAATGTATTCTTTCTTTCTTTATTATGTATCTTTGTGGTTTGTTCACTTTTCGTTGTATCGTATCAAATCATTGGGTATCGCTCAATTGTTAAAAAAAATGAAAAAAGTGATGAAACGCATATCCCCTTAGCGTATTTAAGCAATAAAGTAAAGGCAAATGATGCACAAGGTATGGTTTATATTGAAAATAAAGAAGGTAGCGATGTACTTGTATTAGAAAGTGAAAAGCGTAAAACTTATATTTATGTTTATCAAAAGAGGTTGATGGAGTTACAAGCAACAAAAGATTATGCTTTTCAATTTAGTGATGGAGATATATTGTGTGCTGTTGATGAATTAAATATTGAAAAACAGGACAATCTTTTAATTTTTCAGGTTCGTATGAAAGATAAAACAATGACATTAAATACAATGTTGCACAGTAAAGGGGGAAAGTAAGATGAAAAGAAATACAAAATCAATTTCCTTTTTAATGGAATTTATTATTGTTGTCTTCTTTTTTGCTCTTTCTTCTGCAATCTGCACTAGTGTATATGCACACGCTGAAAAGATGAATACCCTTGCAAATGATAAAAAAACGGCATTAATCATAGCTAGTAATTATATTGAAGGTATCCATTTGCAAACACAGACAACATTGACATTTAATCAAGAGGGGACAGTATCAAAAGATTCTTATTTTACATTGAAAGTGAATGTGAATAAAAAAGAACAAGTAAATGAAGTGAAAGTGTATCACCAACAGGAATGTTTAATCACACTTCCCTATGCACTCTTAGGAGGAAATGATGATGAAGCATAAGACCTCTAGTTTGAAAATTGGTATTGGGACACCGACGATTTTAATGATCTTTGTGGTATTATGTATGACGATATTATCGGTATTGTCTTTTATGGAGGCTAATACGAATCGCAAATTGATCAATAAAGAGATCACATATAGTGAAAACTATTATCAAGCAAATGCAACTGCCACAAAGATACAAAATGCATTACTTGAAAATAAACAAAGTATTACTTCATTAAGTGAGCAATACCTTGTAGAGATGAAAGAAAATGATACAGAGATTGAATATTATGTTACTATTGATGATAAGAAATACTTACATGTTATTTTAGATAAAAAGGATATGCAGATTAGTAAGATGTGGAAAGTGGAAAACAAGGAGGATAAGTGATGAATGTAGAACAATTGTTAAAAGATGCGGTTGAACAAGGAGCGTCTGATATATTTATCGTGGCTGGAAGTCCCTATGCATTTAAGTTAAATGGGGAAATTAAAGTCATGGGTGAGAAAAAACTGATGCCAAAAGATTGTGAAATGATGATTGCGAAAATTTATGAGTATGCCCCTTATAATAGTATGGGTACATTTTTGGCAACGGGTGATGATGATTTTTCATTTTCCATTCCCAATGTAGGACGCTTTCGTGTAAATGTATACCGTCAAAGAAATTCACAAGCTGCTGTTTTGCGTGTTGTTCGTTTTTCTTTACCAAAACCTGAAGATTATCATATTCCACCATTTATCATTGATCTTCATAAAGTAAAAAAAGGAATGATTTTAGTGAGTGGTTCAGCAGGTAGTGGGAAATCAACAACCCTTGCTTGTATTATTGATAAAATTAATGAAACAAGAAATGCACATATTATTACGATAGAAGATCCAATTGAATTTTTATTTACTCCAAAGGTTTTTTCTGATATAGA
>SAAR01000912.1 GCA_009916335.1 Erysipelotrichia bacterium
CCAAAATATAGCCAGGGAAGATTTTTTCTTCAATTACCTAAAATGGGGAGGATTTCCTCAACGCTTTAGTTTTTCTGAAGAACACGATATAAAACAGTATTTAGACAGTATTTATGAAGGTATTATTGCAAAAGATATTTTAAAGCGAAATTCCGAGATAGAAGCCTACAAATTTAAGACGATTTCAAGTTATGTTCTTGCTAATGCAGGTAAAGAGTTCTCAGCTGTAAACATTGCTAATTTTTTCAATGCCAACAACAATAAGAATCAAATCGATATTGAAAAAAAGACAATTTATAATTACCTAGATAGAATGGAAAAAGCTTATTTCATCTCGCGAGTCAAACGGTTTGATATTCGAGGAAAAGAAATATTGAAAACAATTGAAAAACAATATGCAATCGATACGGGAATAAGAACCATTAACACGAATCTCATTAATTACGAAGACACTTTTTACCTAGAGAATATCGTGTATAACGAATTACTTGTAAGAGGGTTTGAAGTCTATACTGGGAAAACGATCAAAGGAGAGGTTGATTTTGTTGCAATCAAGGATATGAAGAAGTGTTTCATTCAAGTGGCCTATTATTTAATTAATCAGGAGACTGTTCAACGTGAATTTGGTGCTTTCTCCTCAATTGATGATGCTTCACCGAAAATTGTGCTTTCCTTAGATCAGATCGATTTATCCCATGATGGGATTATTCATATGAATCTCGTCGATTTTCTGCTAGATATCAAACCATTACCCCTTTCATAACTTTACACAAACTTCAAAAATTTAGTTTTTTGTGTAAACTCTTTGGCTACATGTAGTTATGGCACAATGGCAATCCTCTACTTTTTTTGACCCGAGTACGTTATTTTTTCTGTCCATCTTTAAAACTATTTTTAAATAGCATACAATTAAGACAAGAGGTGATATATATGCCGCAATACATTGAATACTTAATTTATGCGATTACAGGCTTAGTGGTGATTGTTCTTGCTTTAGTGATTTATCTATTAATCAAGACAAACCTGCTTGGTCGTTATTTTGCCAATAAGAAATTCCGCCTCATCGCTAAATACGATATTAGTCCTGATACGGGCAAAGACACGTTCTCATTAACGATTTTTAACAATAGTTTAAATGATGTTCGCGTCAGCGATTTTGGCATCCTTTATGATAATGAAAATGTCTCTTACCTTGCTCGGTTTGTTAAACTCAACAAAATCCAAGATGAAGTAAGTCT
>SAAR01000913.1 GCA_009916335.1 Erysipelotrichia bacterium
TCATCACTCCAGTTCGTCATCAGCGTCATCATCGTTGTATAGCCATCTATTTTCGAAACCCTACACTTCTCCATTCAGGTTTTTCTAATCTTCAAAGAAATCAGGAGGTAAAGAAACATTATTCCAGTATTATTCCTAATTTTATTATCTTTACTCTAACCCTAGCTGTATTTTTTCTAAAGCCTTCGTCTCCCTAACAGCATCCTGATAATCCTTAAATTACTTAACATAATCTAACGCAGTATTTCCATCCTTATCCACTAAACTTGATAATGCATTATCGAACTACTCTTTAGTTAAAAGACCTCTTTTCTATAACAATATGTCGGCAATATAAACTAAATTATCCCAGTATGAAAAACCATCGATAAAGTTTCTTTCATCTGCTATCGCTGTTTTCCACTCTTTAGCGAACTCATCAATATCAATCTTGTCTTCATTAGTTTCGTTTTACTCTGCAAGCTACTTTAATAACTCATCTTGTTCCATCTTTCTTGCTTCTTCTTCTTCTATAATTTCCATTTACTTTTAATTAATAATTTCATCGTTCTCTTTAAACTATTCCATCTAATCGTTAACCTCATCCTGCTCTAAAGGTCTTAACTCATTTTCCCTTTAGAAAACATCAGGAGTAATATTGTTTATAATTTATTAGCGTGTCTCATCCAGCTTCTTATATTTGGTCATTAATAATGGCTGTTGTCGCATTATCCCGTCAATCTCTAAAATCTTCCTTTTGTTTAACATAATAATGTCCTCGTTCTTTTCTACTATCTCTGATAATATGAACTCCTTCTGTTTCTTCAAATTTTCTTGTTAAAATGTTTTAATAAGCTGTTTAACTTTATATGGTTGTTTGTCCTGAGCCTTGAGTATCATATCTCGTAAACCTTGATTCCACTAATAGTATTCATTAAGTTTTTACTAAAACCTATTATTAACTGTTTTGATGTCTATTTATACTTAGTTAAATTACTAATCATTTATCTGATCAGTGTTCTGCTTTTCTAACAAGAGCATTTTATTATATCCTTTCACCATTAAATTATAACTCTATGTCATTTAATCATTTAGTGTACGTTTCTCTTAAAACCAATCGACGTACTACTTAAACTCATTATCTGCTTTTTCTTAGAAGTTATTAATCTGTTCATTAACAAACTTTTCATCATCTTTTTTCTTTTGTTCTTCGTATTGAGCAACCATCTCTTCTCTTTACATTTTTAAAGCTTTCTG
>SAAR01000914.1 GCA_009916335.1 Erysipelotrichia bacterium
ACGCTGAAATTCACTCCTACTTCTACCATCAAGAAAGTGGTAGAGCCTAAAAAGGCAGCAAAGAAAGCTAAGAAGTAATTTTGTGTAGGTAAATCAGTAAACGGAGATTGGCGAATAATGTTTGCTTTTCTCCGTTTCTTTATCTTACCAAAGTTTATTATTACAATTAGAACGAAAAATAACAAAGTGATATGAAAGCAATAACAAGCAAAGAAAAGTTACCAAAATTTTTAGTTGTGAACGATGAACCTGAAAAGATGCATCATAATAAACATCTTTTGAAACCTTATAAGAAAGGTGAAATGGTTAAAGTAGCTCCGTTTGAAGAACAAGTCAGATGTGATAAGTATGACCATATATTCAAATATGTTAAAACTGACAATAATCCTTTACATTTCAGAAGTAAATATGTTGTTGTTTATCGTAAAGATGATAATGGTAAGTTCACTCTGAAATACACCGAAAGTTGGAAAAGTTTCAATTTATTAACAAAAAAATAAAAACAAGTAAAATGAAAAAGTTCAAGAGAATTATGATGAGATTTTTGCTCAGTAAACAAGAAAGAGTTATGATTTGGAACGCTCTTTGGTTCAGTAATCACACTTATCGTAGGAGAGGAAACGTGGACGGTGCTGCCGCTGTTCAAATGGTTATGAATTCAACCGAGCATGTTCTGGGTGTAAACAATAAAACCTTTACTAAAGAGGAGGTTGACCAGATTGTTAAAGATGTCGTAGAAGCATCACAAAAAGCTACTTCAGATGTAATCGGTCATATCGTAAACCGAGAGTTCAAGAAAGGTTATAAGGCTGGTCAAAAAGCCATGGGCGAAGAAATCGAAAAATATGCTGATACTTTGAGACCTTTTGGTGAATCAGAAAAGATTGATTTTGCCGTAGTTCCTGGAATGGAATTGGACAAAGAAAAGTGCGATGTTTGTGAGAACAAAAAAGATTGCATCATTTATCAGATGGTTTTCAATCATGATTCAGAGGAGGAAAAAGCGGAAACGAAGGAAGGTGATGAAGAAGCTCCTAAGAACGAAGAGCAAGCACCTAAAGTAGATGCACAATCAGAAGAAGCTCTGAAGGAAGAAACTGAAAAGTAAGTCTACAACTGTTATAAAGTGTAAATAGTCAAAATAAATAAAACCGTGTAACCCAAAGTTAAGTAAGTTACACGGTTTTCATTATTTAATAACATTGATATGATAAAAAGTAATTATATTGTTTTTGA
>SAAR01000915.1 GCA_009916335.1 Erysipelotrichia bacterium
CAGAAAGCCAGAAGCAACGCGAAAACAGGGGAAATGCTTTCTCCGGCAGACACGGCGGCCCTGACTTTTGCTGAAGGTCCGGATTTATGGGAAGAAATATTCTAGTAGCTGTCTGTGGTGATTTATGGCACGAAAAAAATATTGACGCCATTAATAATATAGAAAAAGATATTATATTATGGCCATTACATATTGATTACAGCATTGAACAATGGGAAACTAGTTTAAATGATTATTTGATACAAACCAGTAAGTTGAAACAACCTGTTTTGATGATAAACAATTTATCAAAAACAAGTTATGGTGGTTGCTATTACTTTAAAGGTGGAAAAATAATCAAGGAACTTACAATGGAGAATACTGGCTTTCTAATTTTTGACATTTAATCATTTAGATTCGATGATTCTATTAAATTTGGAACATTCAGTAAAAAAGAATTGAATAAACAATGTTCTCCATGTAGAGATTAAGAATAATATATTTGACTGTATCTAAGTTTTTTTTGGCTATACTTTCCCACTGTGTCCTCCAAAGGGTATGTTGATGGACAAAAAAACACTTTTAAGTGTTTTCGCTAAAAATTGCGAGTTCATTTGTGCTCCTATGGCACCAAAATTGGCTGTAAGACTCCGATGTGAGTATTTTTGTTGTATGACTTGATATACAGTGCATAAAATAGAGTAAACTGCACTGTAAAAGAGGTGGCTAATGATTATAATAAGAGATATGGTTGAAAAGGATTACGAACGAAAAGGATACATTCACTTTAGAAGTTGGCTTGAATCATATGATAGACTTTTAGATTCAAGGTATTTAGAGAAACATTCACTTGAACATTGTATAAATATAGCTAAGAAATATCCTGAAAACACATTGGTTGCTGAATATAAAAATGAAATCGTAAAACATCTTAAAGAGCTCGGTCATGAAAATGTTCACTTTATTAATGGTGAAATTGACACTGACACTCGTAACGCTCTTAAAGCTATGGCTGAAAAAGATACCGGATTAGTAGTAGTTGCTTCTTATGGAGTATTCTCTACTGGTATTTCAGTCAAAAACTTACACCATGTTATTTTCGCTCATCCAGTTAAATCAAAAGTTACAGTGCTCCAGAGTATTGGTCGTGTTCTTCGTAAGCATGACTCTAAATCACTGGCACAAGTATGGGATGTCGTAGATGATCTTGGCGTAGTTCCAAAGTCTGCTAATTCAAAGAAGAAATATGTTCAT
>SAAR01000916.1 GCA_009916335.1 Erysipelotrichia bacterium
TTTAAAAAATTCTTTTTCTCAGATAGTCAAAGGCGCGATAATGATATTTTGTGCCTTCGTGGTTCATCCCGCATCATCTAACTTATTGTGGTATCTTTTTAATACGCAGTATTCTGATGATTTTATTGAGTATTTTATTCCTCCTCAGGTTGATTCTGCAGTTGAAAAGCCAAAAAATATAATATATCTCTATCTTGAAAGCCTTGAATATAACTATATGGATGAGTCACTTTTTCCAGGCTTAACTCCAGAACTGCATAAAATAGAAAAAGCGAGCGTGTCATTTACGAATATCGGTCAAACGGTTGGCGCTAGTTGGACGATGGCTGGTATGGTTGCTAGCCAATGTGGTTTACCGTTGTTAACGACTTTTGCTAACGATCATTTTAGCATGAACAAATTTATGCCAAACGCATTATGCTTAGGTGATATTTTAAAGTCAAAAGGCTATCACCTTGAATACTTTGGTGGTGCCGATACTGCTTTTGCAGGAAAAGGTCTGTTCTACAAAAGTCATGGTTTTTCTGTTGTTAAGGGAAAGAATGAATTTATAAATGAAGTCACAGACGACAAATATGTTAATAACTGGGGGATCTCTGATGATAAACTGTATGATCTATTGCTAGCTAAAATTAAAATATTAAATGAGCAATCCAATCCCTGGGGCATGTTCTCTATTAATATCGGTACTCATCAACCTGATGGTTATCTTGCCCATTCATGTCAGAATTTTAAATATGCAGATGGAAAAGATAAGCTATTAAATGCAGTGCATTGTACTGATATGCTTATTGGCAAGTTGTATCAGTCCTTGAAAAAGGCAGGTGTATTAGAAAATACTGCGATTGTTTTTTCTTCAGATCATCTTGCCCCTGTTATGGTACAACCCTATGAGACGCTAAAGAAAAAAGAGCGTCATAATATTTTTATGATTTCAGGTGCAGGGATTAAGCCTTCCAAAAATGCACGAGTTGGTACCACTCTTGATATCTCTTCAACGTTATTAGGATTTTTAAATTATGGTTCTCATCCAATCGCTTTTGGCCGGGATTTAAATGGTTCATTGCCAACGCTACCTGAGCGTTTTCTGAGCAGCGAAGTGATTGATTTAAAAATTCAGGCCTGGAGAAAAATAATAGATACGAAATTCTGGGGTTACCCTTCCTTAGGCCAGTGACTTGCCATCGATCAATCTACACATCAGGTTTCGTTTGGTGGGCAATCCTACAC
>SAAR01000917.1 GCA_009916335.1 Erysipelotrichia bacterium
GTGGAAACTTTTGAGTTTGGAAGATGTTTAATCAAGATATTTTATACTACCATATAGTATACTTATGAAACATTTTATACTATTGGAATAAAAATGGAAGCACTTTTTTACAAATCCAACCCTTGGTGGGAAGAGCCTTTTGTCTTGAATGCCATTCAAAGAGATGTTTATTTGAATGAATTACAAGGTTACATTGATAACAAAGACATCATTTTTCTAACAGGCCTTCGTCGGGTTGGGAAAACAACTCTTCTTAAAGGGGTTGTTAATCTGCTTTTACATGTAAAGAAAATTGAGCCAAAGCATATCTTTTATATCAGTTTGGATTTATATGCTCTTGAGGGCTTGAGTATTGCTGATATCGTAACAGGATATCGAAAACTTCATAAACTTCCAAGCTCACAAATGATCTATCTTTTTTTTGATGAAGTCACTTCTAAAAAGTCTTATCAGCAAGAACTTAAAAATCTATATGATTTAGGTGATGTAAAAATATTTGCTTCAGCATCGTCTGCTTCTTTGCTTAAAGATAGCCAAGCTTTTTTAACAGGTCGCCAGCGTTTGGTTGAAGTGATGCCGCTTTGCTTTGAAGAGTATTTACAGTTTAAAAAAATTGTCATTAAAAAAGCGGATGAGCATTTAATTGAGAGTTATTTTGAAGAGTATATGCAAGATGGTGGTATGCCTGAATATGTGCTTACAGGAGATATCTCTTATCTCTCCAATCTTATCGACAACATCATCTACAAAGATATTATCGCTTATCATAAAATTAAAGATGAACAAATGGTCAAAGACTTTTTTAAACTCTTGATGGAACGCTCCGGTAAGCCACTCAGTCTTAATAAAATGGCGAATATCTTAGGCATCGGTGTCGATACAGCAAGGCGCTTTCAGAGCTATTTTGAAGAGACGTATCTAATTTATACGGTTGAAAAGCATGGTAAACTCAATGAAAGACTTCGCCATCCTAAAAAAATTTATGCTGGAGATGTGGGTATTCGCAATCTGATTACAGGGTATCGTGATAAAGGAGCTATTTTTGAGAATCTTGTTTATCTCAAACTCAAAAAGAGAAATCCTCGCTATGTGTATGAAGAGAGCAATGAAATAGATTTTATCACGGATGATGAAACGCTTATTAAAGTCAAATACCACTCTGTGCTAAATGAGGCTTAATTAAAAAAAATGGGGTCTGAAAAGTTAAGCTAGCTTCGATACTATGGTTGT
>SAAR01000918.1 GCA_009916335.1 Erysipelotrichia bacterium
ATACCGATGTGTGTATGATTAGTAAAAATGATTTACAAGAATTTTTATTAAAGTACCCTACGATATCTTTGAAGTTCTTATCAGAATTTTCTAACCGATTGGAAACATCAGAAAAACAAACAACCAGATTCACTACAGAAAAGGTGGCTGCTAGATTAGCGCTGTTTCTTGCAGAATGTATGGATGATGGTGAGGGTTCAATGGAAATTGAATTGCCAATGAATAGAAAGGATTTAGCTTCTTACTTAGGAACTACACCTGAAACGGTAAGTAGAAAGTTGGCTGATTTTGAGAATGAAGGTTATATAAAACAAAAAGCAAGTAGAAAGATTGAGATTTTGGATTTAGATGGTTTGTTGTTAGTATAAATGATAGTCATAAAATGAAATATAAAACAGTTGGAGTCACTTCAAAACTTCAACTGTTTTATATTTTTAGGCAAAAAACGCAAATATTTACGCAAAAATGCATAAACTTGATTTAGGTCAATTTAATTTTTTTTAATCACTTGTATAATGTAATCAAGTCAAAGATAAAAGAAAGAAGAAAAAAACATGTCAAAACAAGTAAATTTTAATCAAGAAAAGGAAACTCATTTAAAACTATTGGCACAATATGTACCAGTTGTAGCACGAGTTCATGGCGGTAATCACCCGGAATTTCACCAAGTGCGTAAAGTATTTGATAGGCTTGTAAAAAAAGTAAAAGATGCAGGAGCGGGAAAACCTGACTTAGTAGATGAATTTGTAAAGTTGCGTGAAATTACAGATAATTATACAGTTCCAGATGATGTTTGTGAAAGCTATGAAGCAGTGTATAACATGTTGGCAGAAATAGATAGAGCCTATGGATCATAAAATAAATCAATACTAGATTACTAAAAATTATAAGAGGAAGGAGCATGAATATGCAAAAATTCATTTTAGGAAAGAAGAATCATATTACCATAGTAAGTGCAATTTTAATAATAATTGCATATGTTAGTAAATTAGGATTTAAAAACGAACCTATAGCCATATGGTCACTAATAATTGCCTCCGTTTTAGGAGTTATACCGATTGCTATCCAAGCGTATCAAGCATTGAAGGTCAAAGTTGTCAGTATCGATGTTTTAGTTACTATTGCAGTTATCGGAGCTTTTATAATCAAGAACTATGAAGAATCGGCAATCGTTACGTTCTTATTTCTATTTGGAGCTTATTTAGAACAAAGGACACTTAATAAAACAC
>SAAR01000919.1 GCA_009916335.1 Erysipelotrichia bacterium
GTACAAGGTGGTGCTGGTCAAGATGTTTCTAACTTAGCACGAGCAATCAGACGAGAATTTGACCTAGGGAGGGCTTAATGGTAAGACAGTATAAAATACATACCAACTTAGACGGAACAGATGATAAAGTTTGGGACGTTACAAATGGAAAAGTTAGGTTTTACCAGCCCTCTAATTTAGGGTTACAATCAACTAATAATATTTGGCAAAGTAATGGTATCGGAGTAATGGGGACACGTTCAATCACTCAACCTCAAATAGAGTTCAAATTAGAAACGTTTGGCGAAAGTTTAGAAGAAAACTATCAATTAATGAAAGACTTCGTAAATGATATTCTTAGTAAAAAATTCATTACACTTGAATATCAAACAGAGATTTTTCAGGTATATGCCGATTTAGCTTTAGCTGATGTCACAAAGACAGAGGGTTACGGTAAAAATGGTGCTTTCAGCGAAAAAATAACGTTCGATATAATCACAAAGTGGTATACCTACGAAAATTTAACTTTTGATATGATTAAAAATGGTAAAGTTATCGCTGGTAAGTCTAAAATTTATGGCGGATATAAGGGGAGCGAAACAGCTTTACAAAACTATAATAGACTAAAGTCAAATCCCTTTTTAAACTTGCCTAACTTAAATCTATTGGACGGAACGATAGATTTTAGTGGAGATTGGATAAATTCAAGCAGTTGGGTAACTAATGGAACATATAAAAATCTAACTGCAAAAACACAAAATGTTCCGTGGACTCCAATTTCAAAAAAATTCACAGTATTAACCACTGGAACTTATACAATTTCAGAATACGTTAGAAATACCGGAAGTTCACCAGTTCAATCATATTTAACTCTAAATGGAAGTATTATTGATACAAAAGACGATGGAACTAACTTTGACTGGAAAGTAGTATCTTTTACAAGAGAATTATCAAAAGGAGATATCATTTCCTTAGATACGCATAATGGTACAACTAGGGAAATAAGTATTGCTGGGTATAAGGTAGAACAAGGATCAACCACTACTCCATACATGCCTTCAGCTACCGAACTAACAACTGCTGATATAAGTGAATATTTTGGATATAACTATATAGCAAATCAAGCCTATACTTATTACGGAGAAACAAACATAGACCGTTTAAGTCGTTGGGATATAAAAGACGAAATATTTAGTTTTATGGGGATATTATATCCGCAACTTCCTAAAACACCTACTGGAGTTAGATTT
>SAAR01000920.1 GCA_009916335.1 Erysipelotrichia bacterium
GGTAAGGAATGAATCCTATTTGAATCTGGCAAAAAAAGCGCACTATTCTTCCATATTCACATCTACATCTCTCGGTCAAAACCTTGATGCCAAAAAACTTGACCAATCCTTTAACACTGACACTATGAAACTTTCAATTTATGGAGGCAGTCTATCGGATTTTAGCAATTTGTTTACAAACGCTTTTTCTTCTGGAAATAAAATAGATTATGTGTTTTGGGGTATCGATATTGGCATGTTTGTATCAGATCCATCTAATTCCAGATTTACTACTGATCTAATGTTTCAAACTAATAGTTTTAACAATTCTTTATCATACTTAATGAATAAGCAGGTATTAGAATACAGTATCCAACTATTGAAGAATAACTCTGAATCAAATTATTCTTTTGATGATTCATATGTTTGGCATTCTCTCAAATTTGGAAAAGACATTGCGCTTAAGTCATATAATAGAGGTGAATTGTCACAATATCCTCACAGTTATACATTACTAAACAATCTTGACAACACAACTGAAATTGTAACAAACCTTATTAGTGAACATCCACAAACTACTTTTATATTATATTTCACCCCATGTTCAATTCTTTATTGGGATTCAATAAATAATGCAGATTATTTAGATGATTATATTACCTCATTAAAAATAGCATCTTCCAGACTCCTACAATACGATAATGTTGAATTATTTAGCTTTTCTACTGACTTAAACATAATCACTGATCTAGATGAATATCGCGACTGGGTACATCATACAAGTACAATAGATAATATAGTAATTAGTTCCTTAGAAAGCGGTTCTAACAGAATCACAAAAAATAATTATGATTTGGTTTTTGATACATTCAAAACAAACTTTTTGAATTTTGATTTTTCAGTATACTATCCTAATGAAAAATGAACTGTTTTCTCTCATTATAACTAACGCTATGTTTAAGACAATAGTTGGTAATTTTTAGAGATTCCGTAGTGATATTCGCCATATGCCGCCTTAAGATCAACAAGCATAGAAACTTTACAGACATTCATTGTTGTAATATCGATCTGATTCTTTATCGCTTCCAGATAGGATTCCACTTTTCTTCGTTTGTCATCGATCCGATAATTCAGCTGCTTGCAGAAAATAAGCCAATTCAGATAACCAGGAAGATGACGAGTACTGATCCCGTTCTTCTTCCTGCTAAGGTCACTCAGCATCTGATGAATCTGACTGATCTCTGCTAA
>SAAR01000921.1 GCA_009916335.1 Erysipelotrichia bacterium
CTAAATTTCAAATATTTCAAAATTGATAGAGGATAACTATGTCCAATTTTATTAAAAGAATAGATAAAAATACCTCGATAAAAACGAGGATTCTTGAAGAAAGTTTGTTGAGTTACAGGGCAAAAGGAATTTACTCATACCTTGTTTCTCGACCTGATGACTGGAAATATAACATGGCTAACGTTATTAATACAAGTGCAGATGGTAGAGAATCTGTACAAAAAGGTATAAAAGAACTCGAAAAAATTGGCTTATTAAAACGTGTTAAAGCACAAAATTCTGAAGGCAAATTTATCGGATGGGATTGGGAGATATACGATACTTATGTAATAAATACTACCGATAAACTGGAAAACCGTCAGTCGGGAAAACCGTCGAACGGAAAAGCCGTCTGTATAATAAATAACATTAATGAAAAGAAAGTTGATAAAAGAAAAAAATATACGCCAACGCCTCTTGACGTACAATACTTTGACGACAAGGTGGTAGTTACTTATCCTCGTTATTCTACAACTGTTGGAGCTACTAGGAGTTCACGATGAGCAATGAACTCTTCAAAACCTGTACACGCCGTGAACAACAAAAAATAAAAGCAATCTTTTTTCTTTTACAAACTAAAAATATCGAAAGAATCTTTGAGATCATAAAGGATTTAATCAAAAAAGAGCGAAAAGATGCAAAGTGTAGAGCAAAGAAGAGTAAAGAGCTGAGGATAACTAAATGCTATTAACTTCACACGAAATTAAGAAAATTTATGACGATACAAGGAATCAGCTACATTCTACTGATCCTTATCCTATATTAGAATCTTTAAATCTTAATGTAGTGCAAGTTAACGCAACAAGCTATAAGTTAAATTTGCGTGATGAAAGACATGCCTCTGCGTTCATTAGTTTAATTAATAAGAAATGGGTTTATAAAGACTTTGGAGATAATTCTAGTGGTACGATAGAGAATATTGTTATGCTCGTTTTAAGACGTTGTTACAAAGATGCTCTAACTTACTGCTTATCAGTTTTAAATAAAAATGAGCCTATTGCACGAAATTCTTTAACTTACACTAACTTACCACAAGTTACACATACTCATAAATCCAAGGTAACACAATTTAATGAACTAAACAACGCACACTGCTCGAGTTTTGTTGCTTTCTGGTGATCAAGAAAAGAATAAAATTCAATAAAATCATCAATATAAATACTTTCTTCATCTTCTTCTCCTTTGCT
>SAAR01000922.1 GCA_009916335.1 Erysipelotrichia bacterium
GTATTCAGCGTATCAATTAATGTTGCGCCGTAACCAACTGAGACAATTGCCCATAAAATCGAAATAAATAAAAGTAAGCGGTAGCCAAACTTTACACTCAAACCTCCAATTTTATTTAACATTTAATATCATCCTTTCCAAACGATAAACTAATACAGAAATTGGAAAAATTATACTCAGACACAAGACAAACAGAATGTATGAATCTAACTTCCCAACCATCAATAAATCAAAATGCTTAACTACTTGATTTATAACAAAATGATGTATCAAAAAAATGGGATAGGCATACTTAACCAGCCATGTGACGCATCTTTTGATGCTCTTTTGTTCCAAATATTTTGCTACGTTTGTCAAAATTACAAATACAGCAACACTTACGATTGCCATCATAATTTTTGAGGGAACATCTCCAAATTTACCAAAGGAAACGACGATAAGTACAAAGACCGATAGCCCTATTGAAACGATATTATTTAGTGCCTTAGCATATTTTTGTAAAAACATACCAAATACAAAAACTGGGATTAATCCAATCGTCAGTTGAACTAACGTCCAAATCTTATTTTCAGGGTACTGAACAGATTGAACGACCAGAAAAATAATGCTTGATATGAGCAGTGTCAGTCCCGTTTGTTTTTCAAAGCAAACTTTTAATAACGGAAAAACTAAATACACCATCATAATCATGCCCAAAAACCATTCCCCAACTAACATAAATGATGGAAAACCAGCAGTTTGCATGAGGGAATCAAAGCCAAAAATCGTTGAGAGACCCCATTTCAAAGAGATGCCATCATGACTAAAGCCTTTGTTCATCCAAAAATTGTAAAGAAAAGCTAATGCATAAGCAATATAAAACATCGGTAAAATATTAAGTAGTCTTTTTTTAGAAAAATTAGCTAAATTGAGTTTTTGATTTGCATAAACATAGTACATACTTGCCCCAGAGATGAGTAAAAATAAGCCTACACCCAGATCTCCTATGTAGATATTAAAAGGAAACGCCGTCAATACAACTTTATCTAGTTGTACAGGTCCATTAAAACCTATAAAATTCGCATTATAGTGAGTGATTAAAATTAATATAACCGCAATTGCTCGTATTAAATCTAGGGTATATAATCTTTCTTTTTTAATCATAATTCTCCATAATATCCTTAATCTTAGTTGCATCAGCCCAAATACCTGGACTGTCATACGGACGATCAGGAAAGATGCCGTA
>SAAR01000923.1 GCA_009916335.1 Erysipelotrichia bacterium
ACACGAATTCTCCCCAAGCTCTTTAACAGGCTTAAAACCTAAGTAATGATAAGGGATGAATTCGCATATCGGAATAACGAGAGAATCTTACAAGTAATGTATGCATCTAAATACCCTAAAACTTCTTAGTACGATTTCGGTTCTGGTCGTTGAAGATGACGCGATGACGTTAATGGCAATCAAACAAGGACTTAAACCTTATTGTGAAGCCTTTTATGAAGCCAAGGATGGTTATGAGGGATTAGAGCTTTTCAAGCAGCACCGTGTTGATATCATCTTAACCGATATCCACCTTCCTGAAATGAACGGATTTGAGATGATTACAGAAATTCTCTCTCTTAAACCAGATCAACTGTTTATTGTCATGACCTCTTACGATACAGATAAAAATATTCTCAGTAGCATCCAAGAAGGCGCATGCAGCTTTTTACGCAAGCCATTAGAAGTCAAAGATATCCAAACTTCATTGTTGCTTTGTTGTGGAAAAATCAAATCAACGACAAAACAGATCACTCCTGAAGTGATGATTGATTATCGTAAGGAGTCCATCTATAAAAATAATGAATTGATTTTTCTATCTCAAAAAAGCCATAAAATCTTTTGGTTGTTATGCTATAACATTGAAAAATTGGTCAGTTATGATATGTTTGAAGATTATGTGTATAGTGGAGAATCTATCAATAAAGGGGCATTGCACACAGCAATTTTACGTATTAAACAGCAATTAGGTAAAGATTTAGTTATCGATAATATCCAAAATCAAGGGTATATGTTAAAAATCACGTACCGACCAGACAAATAAACAATGAGTGACTTACGGATGTTGATACGCAACGGTGTTTACACCATTTTTCATCGCTTCGTTAATGCCACCGCTTAAATTGATGACATGTGAGTACTCTTTTGAGAAAAGAAAATTAGTCACTTTCAAGGAGCGGTTTCCAGAACGACATAAAATAACAAAGGTATCATCTTTCTTAACAACAGTAGCAAGGGCTTCTAAAAACTCTTTTTCGTTATAGCTTTGATCTTCTTTATAAAATGTTATGAGGTGGCTTTGAGGAATGACTCCTGTTTCACGCCATTCTGATTCTGTTCGAATGTCAATAATAGGAATATTTTGTGATAAAAAAGCATTGCTTAGAGGTTTGGATGTGATGCTAACAAATTCTTTTTGTGGAGTATTTTGAAAGGGATAAAACCATGCTATTGCTACGAGACAT
>SAAR01000924.1 GCA_009916335.1 Erysipelotrichia bacterium
TCAAACAGTTTGTGATTGTATATTTCATAAACAGACATGAGCGTTTCCTACTTTATTTTCAATACTATAGGAAATTCTAAAGACATAAAATGTCTATCTTAAATTAGTTTTGATTCTTTGAACTCTTTAATTAGACTTATGAGTGCAAATATCATAAGATGGGCATCTAACTTTAGTTTTAGCAAATCTTCCACTTCATCATGTACACCTCTATTGCCTATACTGCGGATTGTGTGTAAGTAGTTTGTCATACTTTTTGAAAAAACTTTTTTCTCGTACGATAAATACCTTATCTTGTCGCTAAAAGATATTGATTCAGCATTAGACTCGAAGGTAGTGTAAACCTTTGAAGTTAATGTTTCCGTTACCTTACGAATCTTAAAGATAATATATTCTGGATCTGTATGTATTGACTCTTCAACTTTTTTAATATTTAAAATAGGGGAAATATAATCATGGTACTGATTTAATTCAACAAGAAAATTGAAATGTCCACTATTTAGAGTCGCAACTATAGCAGTTTGGTCTTCACATATAATTGGTTGTGCCCCTACCCTAACAGCAAAGATTTTTTCATAACGCTTGTGACCATAAACATCATCGTCTCTAGAAGAGAGCAATGTTGTATCAAAGTTTTCATCAAAATGCTTATAGAAAAGATCCAATCTTGTATTTCTTTTGTCGTTAATATTAGGGCTTACACAGATAAATAAGGCATCGTTTTGTAGCGTAGATGATACCTTTTGAAAAAAATCATGGTTAAGTGTAAATCCTTCAATGTCTAAAATATTAGAAAAGAGATGAACCGTTTTATAGTTTTTATCAAAAAAAAGATCTTCATGTTTTAAGCAATCCAGATCAGAATTGATAGCAACAACATTGGAATCATTGGTTTTAAAAACATCTACATGTAGTAGTCCCCTATTAAGTGCTAATAATGAGGGCTCAATAAGGCAAATATTTTTTACACAAAGATCAAATCGATGATCGCGGATGTACTCTAAAAAGACCATGGAGGCTAAGGCTTGGCCACATCCCCAATCTATAATGTTGACATTTTGGTGCTCTAATGAATTTACTACTAAATCAAAAGCATTGCAAAGTTTTGCTTTGTGTTTTGCTCCAAATGAAACCATGTATTTAAACAACAAATCTTCTGAGTCTAAAATTGCCTCACCACGTGCTAAGCGTTCATACAAGCTATCTGGATCTACAATAGCC
>SAAR01000925.1 GCA_009916335.1 Erysipelotrichia bacterium
GTGTATCATCCGGTGATTGATATCCGAAGTGATCTCGAATCAACTGTTTATAACGTATAACGGTTTTTCGACTTGGTATATCTGATGAACGGTTGTTGTATGCATATTGATTTTTAATATATGTGATGTCGTCGGATGGAAAGGAGTCTAAGGCATATAAAATTCTGTTCAATTTGAAGTAGCCATATAATGCAATAAAAAAGGTCTTGTTTGCATCGCTTTCAAATCTTTGAAGTTCAGTAAATAAAATTTCAGGGAGTGTAAAAATTTCTTTTCTTACATCGTTGTTCAAAATCGGCGGTGTTTCAAACTCTTTTTTCTGTGAGTAACTGAGTATTTGTATAAGTGACATGCATTTCCTTTAAATATGTAAAGTATTCATATTTAGATATAATATAATTTATTTTGAATAAGTAATATATTAATATACACAAACGAAGATATATTTATAAAATATTCTTCCTGTATATTAAACCACCGTTTGCTATACACTCTAAAAGGAAGAAAATGCTCATAGGATATGCCCGTGTTTCAAAATCAGATGGAAACCAAGTTTTGGATTTACAGATAGATGCGTTGGTACAGGCAGGAATAAATCTTGAACAAATTTATACTGATAAAATCTCTGGAGTAAAAGATGAGAGACCTGGGCTAGATAGTTGTCTCAAAGCTTTAAGAGATGGAGATACTTTAGTTGTTTATAAACTTGATCGTCTTGGCAGGAATCTAAAACATTTAATCTCGATTGTTGAAGACCTTGCATCTAAAAATATAGGATTTAAGGTTTTAAGTGGACAGGGAGTCAATTTAGATACAACTACACCAGCTGGTAAAATGATTTTTTCCATCTTTGGAGCATTAGCTGAATTTGAAAGAGAATTAATTCGTGAAAGAACAAAAGCTGGAATTGATGCAGCAAGAGCAAGAGGCAGAATGGGAGGTAGAAAGTTTAATCTCTCAAAAGCTCAGGTTAGGCTTGCAGAAGCTGCAATGAAAAATAGAGACACAAGCGTCTCAGAACTTTGCAAAGAACTCAAAATTACGAGAGCAACATTATATAAGTATATTTCACCAACTGGTGAGCTTAGAGATTATGCGAAGAGAGTTCTTGAAAAATAATTTAAGCAAACTTTAAAGTGCATGGGACAAAAAACCCATTTGTAGGTTTATACCCAGATATCAAAGAAAAATACGCCAAGCGTGTATCACAAGGGTTCATCG
>SAAR01000926.1 GCA_009916335.1 Erysipelotrichia bacterium
GGATAAGAAAATATCTTGTTTCTATTAGCTCCATAATGTTCTAGGTATTTTGACCCTACTTCTCCAGGACTCAGCCAAGCGCTCGCACTTGAAACAAAGTATTTCTTAATTGATTTTTTTAAATCACTTTCTTTCTCGTTTATCATTCCTCCGTCTATGTTTAAAATGAAAGGAATTTTCTTGAACTTTAGATAATTAATTAATAATGCTCCTGTGGGGGTAGCATACCCCCCTACTATTATGTGATCATAATTGTTTTTTTTAATATATTGCACAAAACCTAAGCTTATTGCTTGGTTTTTTCTGAATTTTATACCTTCTAGAAAAACCCCCTGAAAATTCTCAAAGTTAAAATCGTGCCATGATTCTTCTCGTTCATCAGAGGAGCGACGTTCAAATAAAACAGTTAAATCACAAAGTTTCCCCAACTCATTAAAAAATGAAACCCGATATGGAGATGGTATGTTTGTAAGATACAATACTTTTAATCTATTATTCATGACAGTCTATAACCTCCAATAATTTAACCCCTTGTTTTAGTTTTGATATTACCACAATAGTAATTATTGTACTTTAAATACTTAAAACGACTGATGCTAATTCTACTTAATTTAAATTTGCAACACATTCCTGGTTCCGATAAATCCAAAAGGTTTAATAAACACTTTTTCAGCTGAAATTATTATTTATAAAGAATGTTCCAAATGATAAAATAATTACTCCTTTTTTTTAACAACATACTAAATTTATACTTTCTAAGTTTTTTCAAGTAGATTTCACCATTGCAGACATCTAAACCTAATTATGCTATTGGAAACATATTATGCCTTAATCTCTACTAAATAAGTCCCTGGTATAAACCTTATCTATAACATCTTTAATCTCGTCAGATAATCTATTTGCAACGATGACATCAGACATTTGCTTGAATTCATCTAAATCCTTTATGACCCATGAATTGAAAAATTCATTTTCTGGTAAAGCAGGTTCAAATACGACTACCTCAATACCTTTAGCTTTAATCCTCTTCATAACGCCTTGTATAGCAGACTGACGGAAATTATCAGAATCCATCTTCATGGTAAGTCTATAGATTCCTACAATTTTGGGTTGTCTCTTAATGATCATATCTACAATGTGATCTTTTCTCGTTCTATTGGCATCAACAATTGCCGTCATTATATTTTGAGGAACATCTTGGTAATTCGCTAATAATTGCTT
>SAAR01000927.1 GCA_009916335.1 Erysipelotrichia bacterium
AAAGAAATGATTGTAGGGAAAGAAGAAGTAACTAAGATTGAAACGCTGATTGATTTTTATCAAGCAAAAGTTCCAGTCATTGAAAAATTTATCTTACCTGGAGGACACCCGGTGGCATGCGATATGCAAATTACACGAACAGTTATTCGTCGGGCAGAACGTGAAATCACACGATTGATTGTTTCAGATGAACCTATCAATTTACATGCATACAAAATTATAAATCGCTTATCAGATTTATTTTTTGTACTTGCACGTTATGTAAATCATGTTTATGCTACCAAGGAACCATTTTATGAACGAGCAGGGAAGGTATTCCATTAAGAGAGGATTTTAAACTTGAAAAAATTAGCAACATTATTAACCGTTTTTATCGGATTATTCATTATGACAGGGTGCCAATCAAATCAAAATGATCAAGCCTCTTCAAAAGCATCCACTCAAGCAATAAGCGAGGTTGCTAAATCAAGCGTGCTGATAGAATTGACTGATAGCGATAAAGAGATCACTAAAAAAAAAGTCACTTACAAATCAGGAGAATCATTACTGGCAATTTTAAAGGCTAACTTTGAAGTAAAAGAAAAGGACGGCTTTATTACTTCAATTGATGGTCATGCGCAAGATGAGAGCCAAAATAAATATTGGACATTCACTATCAATGGAAAAATGGGTGAAAAAGGTGCAGGTGAAACTAAACTAGATAATGATGATCAAGTAGTTTTCAATTTGGGTGTATTTAAATAAAAATTATCGTTCTTTACAGTAATAGGACGATAATTAAGTATAAGAAAATTATTAGTTTTTAAAGGAATATGTTAATTTTAAAACACGTTCAAACCAATCATTCGAGGGTTTGAACGTGTTTTTTATATCCTTGGATACTTTAACGAAAAGATTTGATGATATTAACCTTTTTTAAGAGACAACCCGAAGAGAAAATTTCAGATTTTGAAATTCTATTTGAATTAAGACGAGAGATTGTTAATCTGGGCTTGGAAAATTCTTTTTCGATGACTGAGTCCGTGTATCTACTATTTTATCTACTTTTTTATTCTCAAGAATGTCTGAATATGAGATAAATCTGTTGTCTAGTTCATCAAGGACTTCAATTGAACGGGATGAAATGTTTTTTAATAGAAAATACGAAAAAATCATCGCTAGCAAGATTAAATTGAGTTGCTCTTTTTATTTTGTATCAAAAAGTAGTTGCACTTCCCCTC
>SAAR01000193.1 GCA_009916335.1 Erysipelotrichia bacterium
GAATATATCTGTTGCAGCTAATTTCCGGGAAAAATAATATAGAGCTACATTAGATCATATATTATTTGGCAGATCTTCTCAGTTTTTACTTAACGCACGGCAGAATCAGTGAAGTGAGGAAAAGAAAATTTGTTGTGCAATAATAATTCTGATTATTCTGGTCAGTCGGATTGGCCGTAGATTTTCAGTATTCTTGTGCAATGACAAGACGGGATAACTACCGTCATCGCGCCCTGTCTGGAATCAATGACTTCAGTTTTAGATATAAAGACACATTAGATAAAAGTGAGAACAACTCGTCCTGTATAACATGAGGTAAAGTATTTATCATTAACTTACTGTAACTACATTTATACCCGAAAGCTATTCTCTTTGAATCTACTTTAGATTTCTATTATTCCTGATTGCCATAGGCTTTTTTACAGTGCCCTGTGATTTCCTTGATTTCACTTTATATTTTATTATCATCCCATATAATAAAACCAGCGAAATAGATAAAACAACATAGAATAACATAAAAATACCTGTGTTAACAATTAAAAAGGGATATTAGGTCGAGTCCGTGAGGGATTTTAACATATGTGCGAATTGATACAACTCATATGTGCTAGCCAGTTTCATCTTTTTCTTTATTTCTTTTATATGATATTTTATAGTATTGACAGTAACTTTGTTTAGTGAAGATATTGTCTTAAGATCTAGTCCATTCGCCAGTTGAATAGTAATTTTGACTGTTTTTTAGATAAATTAATGCGTACACGTTTTTCAATCTTTTCTTCCTGAATTGAACAAGATTGCGAATGTGTGTAATTTACCAAACCATGTTTGATAGTAATCATTAGTTGCTCAAGAGTATTATTTTTCATTGAGAAAGTAAAAGTGTTATTCTCAAATCGTTTTACATCATCAAAACAAAAGCCATCAGTATAATCATGCAATATAAACAAAATCCTGGCTGGTTTACATTTCATAAATTTGGCATTAGGTAAGAATAATTCACCCGACAGGGTCTCATAAAACACAACATCTTTACCGAGCAGGTAGTCATCATTTTTCTTAATTATGAATTGAATGTGCGGGATTGCTATTTTTTTAAAAATGTTAATTATTGCTTCATAAGTGAAAGCATTCTTAGTAATGACTGATACTTTTACTTCAAACATCTTTCGAAATGATTCGTTGCCAACGTTATTGGATTTTACTATTTACAGCCAGATAATCCCTTTGATGAATTATCACTGATTCCAGAAGGTCGTCGTTGAATGAAACATCCATGTAATCCAAATAATGTTCTCATCAATACGTAATCGATTACATGACCTATTTAGTGAATAAACCATGTTTGAAATTGAGATACTCCACACTCCTCTTGCTCAAGCATTCGCCTTCATTAATTTGAATGTGACAATGTATCCCTGCATCGTAACATTTCTGATACCATTCGCCGATTTGTAATGCGTCTCCTTCAAGTTTCACTATTTTCCTTGTGTTTGTCCATAACTGTAGACAGTTTGTTTTATTCAAACGAATTACGTATGCACAGCGGAATACAGAATATGTTTTACCATCTATCTCGATACTATGCGCAACTTCCCTCCATGAAGCCATGGTGTGGGGTAATACATGACACTCTCTAATCCTTTTTTTATCCAGTTCATCATTCTTCTCCTTCTCAAGTAAAGGCTGTGCTATAAGTTTACCCGTTTCAGTTAGTTCGACAGCAAGTTGCAAATTCCGTGCTCTCAGTGTATTGAGAAATCCTGCTTCTTCGAGCTTTCTGCATGCAGCTCTTAAGTTTGAACCATATACCGGTTTTTCCCCTCCTTGTGCTAGCACTCGTTCAATATCCTTAGTGGCTACTGGCATATGCTTACGCTCATCCAAAGCGGCAAGTACAATGAGTATTCTTTTCTGTAACGTAGACATTCTACGTCCAGATTTACCGATATCTGGCATACTATGTAATATCCTTCTCCAGCGTAACTATAGGCTAATGTTACCTATTAAAAACACAATCAATAGAACCCTAATTATTATAAAAAGAATGTTAAGATTGCAAATTATTTATTTTAAATTTACTGCAACAGATGTCATCGATATAATAATTTATAGTGATCGTTATAAACCTGCAGTGATTGATTAGAGTCTTGGTTTTTTAATTCACTCCCTGTTTTTATTGGTTTTTGTTATCATTAAAGATGCAGTGATTGAATTAACCATCACCACCTTATTCATGTCTTATGGGTTATCTCCTTTTACTAATGAATGTCCTTCTGATTCTCCTTCTGTCTCTTATGTATGAAAGCAGGGATACAATTGAAATAACGAAAAGAACGATAGCTATCCCTAGGAAAAACAGAGTTTCCATTTTATCCTCACATGATGATGTTGTAGATGTTGTTGTTTTCCAAAATTCACAGCGGGAGTAATATACAACAGGAGTAAGAAAAATCCTATTGCCTGTGGAATGAAATGTGACAATTATTTCACTATCCAAAATCATTTAACTAAAAAACAACCAGCCAGTCTAAGTTTCTCTCACATGGGGTAAACATGCCCCGTACAAGCCATACTTATCATTTTTTTTCAAAATCGTTGCTGTAATAGTTACTGTTCTGCTATAAAAACATAATACTTTTTACTATCTGGTAATACTTTCTGGCTAATTCAGGGTATGAATAGCTAATTTTATTCTAATCCATTCAGTGTCATGGAGCATGAATAATAAACAAAAAACCTTTTTCATTCATCGTATGTTATCACCTTGCTGATGTAGATTTGTAACCATTATAAATGGTAATAAAATGAATAGGTTACACATGGAATATTACCCTAATGAATTTATTCTTGCATTGTTAGCTTTACTATAAGGTTTGGTTATGGATCCTCTATCGATTATTCATAAAACTAATGAAGAAAAAAATGACTGCATTGTTTGTTTTTTGATTGTATCATTATCATCAATATTACTTTTATTGTGCTTTTTTTCTGAAGGTTTAAGTCGGGCAACACAATCATCTTTGTTACTAACACAGATTCTGGTTAATTTTTTAGGTTGCTACTGCTTAGCAAAACGTCGAATAAAAAAAGGGTTAATTGATAGTTCATATAAAAATTTACTTTCCTTCAAAGAACATAACTACAATAATTCAACATCAAAAGGTATCATATATATTAAGTTAAATGACAGATTTTTTATAAATTCATTTCATAGTGATTCGAATATATTTTTAAGTGCTAACCTGGTTGAAGGAAAAAAGATAACGGATATATTATACAGCCCAGTTATCAGTATAGATAATTGGCTTTCAGAACTGAAATATGGTTTAATAAGAAACAGCAGTGATTGTTTTTTCTCACTCGATAAATCTATTAATTTTAAAGTTGAGATGATAGCGTGTAAAACGTACGTTCGACGAAATGATTTTATTTGTTTATTATTAATCGTTACAGACGATCATATTAAAAATAAATCTGTCATCATTTCTAGTGAAGATAATGAAGTAAGAGATAAAGAAAATATTTGCAAAAATATTGAGCAGTCTTTATCAAAAGTAAACTTTAGAGATACTGTACTAATTATATCACAGATTTCTGTACGAAATATCTCACTGATCAGTGAGGTTTACGGAAGGGATGTCATTACTTCAATTATTGAAAACCTCTGTAAGGAATTGTCTGCAGAATGCTCAGAAAATGATTTTGTTATTAAAAAAGACAACGATACTATAATTTTCTCGTTGCAATTGAAGCGTGTTGAATATCACACAAAAGATATTATTCAAAACAGAATTGGATTTTTTTTCCAGGAATTACAAAAATCCATCACAGGTAATGATTCATTAGTTAAACCGATCATATGCGCAGGTTGCCTCATAGTTAACAACTGTAATATCTCAGGATCAAATATAATAAGTCATGTTCAAATTGCCTTCTCTCAAACTTACAGAATAGATAAAGAAAATGTAATATTTGGTAGCGAAAGCTTATATAAAGAACACGAAGAGAGAATTATTATGCTTGGTCTGCTAACTGAAGCAATTCGCGAAAACCAATTTGTTGTTTATTATCAACCTAAATATAGTTTTATTAATTCTGATGTATCCGGCGCAGAAGCATTAATACGATGGTATCATCCAAATTATGGTTTCATACCACCAGACAATTTTATTCCTTTTGCTGAGAAAGTAGATTTAATACATTCTATAACTGCAATGGTTATCACAACGGTCTTCAGTTTCTCACAACAGGTGAATAGCATTTCTTTCTCGATTAATTTATCTGGTAAGGATTTTGAAAATAGTACCCTTCTTAATCATATAGACAAAATGGCTGAACTATATGAAGTCAATCCTTGCAGAATAATTTTTGAAATTACTGAGAGCGTAATGATAACTAATCCAACTTTAGCTTTAAACAACCTGACTAAACTTAAAGAAAAAGGATATAAAATTCACATTGATGATTTTGGGACTGGATATTCCTCTCTCAACTATCTTAGAGAATTTCCATTTGATGCGATTAAGTTAGACAGAACTTTCATTAGTGGTATTGCTTACGATGCACGGGACTTATCTATTGTAAGAAGCATAGTGTCTCTTGGAAAAGCTTTCAGTTTAGGTATAGTAGCAGAAGGTGTGGAAAATAATGAACAGTTTGAATTGCTTAAAAATATGAATTGCGATGAATTTCAAGGTTATTATTATTCGGAGCCTTTGTCAGGTGATCAACTGATTGATTTTTTGAGGGGCCAAAAAAAATAGGGCTGTATGCCCTATTTTTTCATATACTATCGTTTTCCCTTTTTAATTTCATACATTCTTTCGTCTGCATCCTGCATGATAGCAGAGCGTTCAGTATGAATTTTCTCATCATATTCAATAATCCCTGCAGAAAAATCTATGTTGTATTTTTTTTGAGAATTAAGATTGTAGCTGGTAATCCCGGCCCTCAATTTATGAAGGAATTCTTCTGCTTCTTTATAGGTTGACTCGGGTAATAGAACACCAAATTCATCACCTCCTAATCTTGCAACAACGCTTTTTGAACTACTAAGATCTTCCAGCATATCTGCAAAATTGCAAAGTACTTCATTACCTTCTGAATGACCGAAGTTATCATTGATTGGTTTAAAATTATCGAGATCTATGATCAGAACACAGAATGTTTTTTTCTTTTTTTTGGCTTTTCTTAACGATTCATCCGTCATTAGGGCGAAAGAACGCCGGTTACATATACCTGTCAAAGGATCAGTAGTTGCTTCGTTTATTATTCTAAACTCATCCTCTACGATTTCTGCTAAATCTTTAAGCAATAAGAAGTCATCTCTGGTTAATACTCTTGGTTCTGTATCAATAATACATATTGTTCCAGCTATCTCACCATCTGGCAGTCTTACGGGCTGCCCTGCATAAAACCGGATATAAGGATCATTTTTAACTAATTTATTTTCTTTGAATCTTGGATCAAGGCTTGCATCGGGCACTATTAATGGTTCACTAAGATCTACTGCTATTGTACAAAATGAATCACTTCTATCTGTCTCTTTTATCTTCAGCCCATAACATGACTTAAACCATTGCCTGTCTCTATCAATTAATGAAACAAGTGCTATTGGTACATCAAAGAGTTTGGTGGCAATCCTCGTCAATCTGTCAAATCGTTCTTCAGATTTTGTATCAAGGATCCCCATAGAATATAATGATAATAACCTGTTCTCTTCTTTATGGTTTGTCATAATTTTCATCTTGAGTGGTTATTGCAGGGTAGTGTTGGTTATCGCTATCTTATCAGAATTGTCCTGGAACTCAATAATCCCAATATCTCATAATCATATAAAACTTAACAAGTTTCCAATACATCATGATGAATAGTGAACTGTTACATCTAATCATCTGTGACCTGAAGCGCTCATTATACACTTCCATGTATTCAGAATGCATAATGATTTGTATATTAAAAATCGCCATAACTTACAATGACTTATTTTTTGTGGCACATTTAAAGCGCATCTGTTCAAATAAATGTAAAGACATTAATGCTTGATCTTCATGGTTTCTTATGAAAATCAGTGGCTGAAGAAACGTATGGCAGTTCTGAATCTGAACAAGACGAAACGGCATGAAAGGCTCAAGAAAATTGTCCAGGAAGGTGCATAGTTTCCTTATCCAATATTTTCTACTGAGGGTATATTGTATCAGCTTAAGACAGGAACTGTTGATACAGAACAGAAAAGTTCAACACAGCCTGAATCTGCGCGACGCTAAATTTTTTCCTTCTGGCGAACCAACAAACAGCCCGTTTATAGATAGATTCTGCAGACGACAAAAGGATTACCCCCTGAAATTGCACTGACTTGTCACCTGAAGATGTGCAGGACAAGCCAGATTACTCTGACAAGGGATACCATCGTAATTTAGCAAAAACACCTAAGACCTAAACGACAGCTAAGTAC
>SAAR01000928.1 GCA_009916335.1 Erysipelotrichia bacterium
GATCACTACATCACTACAAAATGTTTCGAAAAGTGTTTACAAGAGGGGTTTCTAATATGGATACAAAGACACTACATTTCACTACAGTAGTGAAATGTAGTGTCTTTGTAGGGAAATTGTAGTGATTAAAGCTTTGATATATAGGGTTTGTAGTGAGTGTAGTGTATAGTTTTAGATACCATACGTTTTTTTGATTATGTTTGTAGTGGTTTTATATAAAATTAAGTAGATATTAATTTAGTGCAAAAAAGGTGTTAGATTAAGGTACATTTAAAATCAATAGTTGTGACGGTAGTGTTCAAGATTCTGTGTCAGCATCGAGTAATTCCTGAAATTATATCATAAACTTAAAGCATCATCGAGCCGTCCATTAAAATGGATGGCAAGTTGAGAGAGTGTTAGGCTCCAGTTTCTGATTGGCATTGTCCACTTCTTTTGAGCATTTTGAATTCCCATATAGAGTAATTTTAACAAGCTATCATCATTAGGGAAAGCTCCTTTGGTTTTTGTGAGTGTTCGAAACTGGCGATGCACCGATTCGATGATATTGGTGGTATAAATAACCCGTCTGATGTCTTCTGAATACTGAAAATAGAGTGAGAGGTTATCCCATTTATTGCGCCAAGAAGTAAAGACGATAGGGTATTTTTTACCCCATTTTTCTTCTAGTTTGTCCAATTCATTTTCAGCTTCCTTTTTCGTAAAAGCTTGATACACAGCTTTGAGTTCACTGGCAAATTGTTTTTGATTGGCAGAACCCACATATTTGAGGCTATTACGTATCTGATGGACGATACAGAGCTGTACTTCTGTATGAGGAAATACGGAGTTGATGGCTTCTGGGAATCCTTTAAGTCCATCGACTGAGGCGATAAGAATATCTTTTACACCACGGTTTTGTAAATCTGTTAATACTTGTAGCCAGAATTTTGCTCCTTCACTTTCATTCAGATAAAGTCCAAGGACTTCTTTCTTGCCATCGACTCTAACGCCAAGCACCGTATAAAATGCTTTTGCAATGTAACGACCGTCTTCTTTGACTTTGTAGTGGATTGCATCAAGAAAAACAAAGGGATATACAGCCTCCAAAGGACGAGCTTTCCATTCTTGCAACATCGGTATGATTTTATCTGTTACAGCGCTTATAGTAGCTTTAGAGAAACCTACACAGTAAAAATCTTCAATATGTTTGGCTATTTGGGAGTAACTATTACCA
>SAAR01000929.1 GCA_009916335.1 Erysipelotrichia bacterium
TTTAAGCCATATTGATTTTTCCGAAGACGAAGAAGTTAATAATAAAAGTCTTATCACATTAAAAAACAAATTCTTTGACCTAATATAATAATAACAGGGGGTGAAAGCCCCCACAGGAGAACAATATGGAGTATACAATAAATTTCTTTCATAACCTTGACGATATATTAAAAGGTACTCATTTAAGGCTTGTCTTTGTGGCTATCATTGGATTTGCCATTTTTATGAAAGGTATCAGGCATGTTATCAATGATTTCCCTGTGCTGGTAAGCTACTACAAACGAGCAAAACGAGAAGGATATACAGATTTCCAGTTCTTTATTAATAATGCTCACAACATTGGAATGTATCTTTTAGTTTTGTTTGCCACGGTTTTGAGTGCCTATGCAATTTATTTCAGTGCAGAAAGGATAAACACAATTCAGGAATTGCAGGAAAATACAGTCATTACCACACCCAAAAATAAATAAATAAAAAAATAATAAATAAATTTGAATATTAAAAATTCTCCGGGTATTGTTATTTTACCCGGTTGTTTTATTATATATATAGCCATTAATAATTATTATAAAAAGGAGGTATTTATGGCATTTTACAAGAAAAGAACTTCCAGTGATCCCGGAATGAGTAAAGAAGATAAAATGAACTTATTCATGGAAACACGAAAAGCAGAAATTATAGAATCTCTTAACCAATTACCCGACGATAAACCTATCTGGCAATCCCCCGTTTTTACAACCAAATACATAAACCCTGTGAGTGGTGCTAAATATAACATTGAAAACTCCGTTTTGCTGTTAGGTCAAATGAGAGAACGAGCTTTAAAGAATCCAGACGAAAAAGAAAAACTTCCCTTCTTTATGACTTTTAACCAGGCTAAAAATTCGGGTCTAATCGTTCCGAAAGGAACAAAGTCTTTTGCGATATTAAAAAGATTCGGGAAGAAGTACGAAGTAACTAAGCTGGACGAAGCGACAGGACAGGAAGAGATAGAAGAAAGGTTCAGGAGAGCAGCTTCAATAGATTTCGTCTTCAACATTTCAGATCTGGAAGGAGAGCTATCAGCGAAGCTACAACGAAACATGAGTATGGGGTTTAGTAAAGCCACTAACGAAGAGGCAAAAGTCATTCTGGAAGCACTGGAAGCGACCTCACCGGTGAAGATCACCAGGGTAACCGACTTTAACAGTTCGTCAGGCTCTTACTATGTGCCGTC
>SAAR01000930.1 GCA_009916335.1 Erysipelotrichia bacterium
GAATATGATTGGATAACAACAACCTCTAGTAACATTCCCTTCATAGGTAAATATATGATAGATTATTTGTTTTGGGGGAACATCGTTTTAACAGTCATATTAATTATCGCCTTGATTGTAGTCCTTTTTTATCCTCGAACCTATATGGATGTACAACTCACTTCAAATAATGGAGATTTAACTTTGAAGAAGTCGGCCATTGAAGGATTTGTAGGTGAAAAAGTAAAAGAAAATGATTACCTTAAAAACTCAAAAATCGCTGTTTCACTTTTTAAAAATAAGATAAAAATTGATATAAAGGGTGAGATTGTTCCTCGAGTTGAAGTGGCCCAAAAAGCCCAAGTTCTGGAACAGGAAATCATTGAAGGGTTAAAAAGTTTCTTTGGATTGGAACATACGGTTAAACTTAAAGTAAAAGTCAATACATTAAGTAAAGATGATAACCCTAAACGCCAACGTGTTATGTAGGAGGGATCAATGGATTATTTCGAAAAAAATCGATACCCAATTATAGGGGGAATCGTAGGTGCACTCATTGCTGTGTGTATCTTCACTATTGGATTTTGGAAAATGATTCTGGTTTTATTTTTAATTGGATTAGGAATTTATATTGGTCTATTCTTAAAAAAATCAGGAATCATTGATCAATTTATAGATCGTAAATAACATTATAAAAGGAGAAGATTATGGTACAAGAAAACATGAAGGCATTTGGAACAATGGCAGAAAAAGAAACTCCTAAAACAAAGGAAACCCAACCAGAAATTAAGGGGACTTTGACTTATGAAGATAAAGTTGTGCAAAAGATTGTAGGTTTAGCATTAGAATCAGTGGATGGACTTCTTTCCGTAGAAGGTGGGTTCTTCTCAAACTTAACAGGAAAACTTGTTAATACTGATAATGTTACAACAGGTGTTGACGTAGAAGTTGGGAAAACACAGGTTGCAGTAGACTTGAAAGTAGTTACAGAATATCGTAAGAATGTGCCTGATATTTATGAAAAAATTAAAGAAGTCATTCGTAAAGATGTTGCGGCAATGACAGAATTGGAAGTTGTTGAAGTTAACGTAACAGTCACAGATATTAAAACGAAAGAGCAACAAAAAGAAGATGATGTAAGTATTCAAGATCGAGTGACTAGTGCGGCTCAAACAACTGGAAAATTCACCTCTGAACAAGTTGATAAAGTAAAAGACAAAGTAGAAGACAATAC
>SAAR01000931.1 GCA_009916335.1 Erysipelotrichia bacterium
GATTATTACTTATCCTTTTACGAGCGCGAAATATCATACAGACTTCCTAATAGTTTTACCCTGCTAATCATAACGAATGAAAAAATAGAAGATGTTGCTTCGGTTTATTCAAAGAAATATCCACTATCAAAAATCATTGTCGCGTCATATGGATATGAAAGCTATACAACTTCGTTTTTAGATAATGTGGTTTTCCACGCTTTCATAAATCTAGATGCGCTTATCAATCAGATTTCTTTAATTTATTTTGATGCGGTTATTGAACATAGCTCTAATCGAAAATCACATAAACTAAAACTGTTTAAGAAACTTTTCTTCAGATTACCAAAAGGAGGGGTTTATTTCATCCAAGAATTACATGCTAAGTTTATTTCTGGATTAATCGATTGCGACGGCCCTGACATTCTTGACCTTATAAACGAAGTTTCCCAATTAAAAATATCAAATAATGACAGAAGAAAAAACGCTGACCCTTATGCCGTAGCACTTGCTGAATGTTGCGAAAGTATATTTATAAAAAGTAAGTTAGGTGTCTTGGTCAAAGGTAAAGCTTCTTTCAAAAGTTTAAGAAGCAACGAAGCTAAAAACATGATCAACTCTGGTTCATTGAAAGGGAGTATAATTGTATCAAATGATAATGAATTTGAATTTGTACATTCAATAACATCTGTTATAACTCCAACTGGTGAGCCATGGCGAAATCCAGCCAAATTTAAAATACCAGAATCGTTTTTAGCTAAATACCAAAGTGTACATTGTGATGTTGGACAGATCGCATATATGGATGGATATTTGTTGCCCGATTCCTTTAGAATGCAGCATCACAAAAAACTTACAAATCGTAATATAATCTCTTTAGTAGCTGATATTTGTTTATTAAAAGATGAAAAACCAGATCCGATTCATCTTGCAGGTGAATACTTTTATCTTGATTCGGAATATCCGGGTCATTTCGGGCATTTTACTTCTGAGGTAGTTTCAAGACTATGGGCATGGGAAGAGATTAAAACAAGATCTCCTAATGCAAAAGTATTAATTGGGCTTGAAAAAGGAAAATCATTGCCAAGTTTTATTGAAACTATATTATCATGTTATCACATTAGTAGAAATGAAATACAAACCTTCGATAGTAGTATCACTGTTGATGTTCTTTATGCTGCCACTCCTTACTATGCTATCGGCAATCACATAAATCCAAAAATAAAAGATGTT
>SAAR01000932.1 GCA_009916335.1 Erysipelotrichia bacterium
GATTGACGTCCGAATTCACCTTTGTTAAATTTTTGAATAACTAAGGGATTTGTTGCATCAAATTGGTCTTTACTTTCCGCAAACCTATCGACACGAACATAGTAATTAACATCAATACCAGTTAAATCCATCAATTTAAATGGTCCCATTGGATAATTTAAACCTTTTTCACATGCTGTATCAATATCCTCAACTGACGCAACTCCTTTTTCTAACAAAGATAGTGCTTCATGTACAACAGCTGCATTAATCCTATTCGCTACAAAGCCAGCTATTTCCTTGTTGATAAGGATAGGAGATTTGCCAGTATTTTTTGCTACATCCATAGCTAACGCAACTGTTTCATCATTAGTATGAGGACCTTTAACAACTTCTACTAATTGCATAACTAGAGCTGGATTAAAATAATGCATATTACATAATCTCTCAGGATGTGCAACTACTTCTGCAATTTTCGAACTAACAATATTTGAAGAATTAGTTGCCATTAAGGCATCAGGTTTAGTCAATTTACTAATACGCCCAAATAATTCTTGCTTTGCCTCAACTTTTTCAATAATAGCTTCTATAATAACATCTGCCTTTGCTGCAGATCCATCAACATTTTCAGTTATGGTGAAGTTATCTGTAATTTTATTAGCTTCCTCTTGAGTTATACGCCCTTTAACAACTCTACTTTTAATATACTCCTTAGACCATTTAATAGCCTTCTCAAGAGCTGCGGGAAAGCTATCACATAAGATCACTTGATACCCATGATTTCGTCCATTAAGCACGCAATTCATAGCAATTTGTTGCCCCATAACTCCTGCACCCACAACCATAATTGTCTTTACATCTTCAATCTTCATTTTTACTCCCTCTTTTCTTTTATTTTTCATTACACATTTCTATTACAGTGGCCATGGATTGACCTCCTCCAATACATAATGTAGCTAAACCATACTTTCCACCGGTTCTTTTTAAATTATGAATTAATGTAACTATTAATCTAGCACCAGTACAACCAAGTGGGTGCCCTAAAGCAATAGCGCCTCCATTAATATTCACCTTTTTTTCATCTAATCCCAAATCTCTTACACAAGCAACTGATTGAGAAGCAAAAGCCTCATTTAATTCTACTAAATCACACATCCAAGAACCGGGTTTATTTATAAATTAATATTATGGCATTTTTTAAATCAAAAAAAAATTAGAACCAATGACTGAAAA
>SAAR01000933.1 GCA_009916335.1 Erysipelotrichia bacterium
CGATATATTTTTGATTTTTTAATGAACTCATAAACATCGCAACCACTGCTGTATTATTTAAAAAGGCTGAACACGCTGCTGTAATCAATGAAAGTTTTAAAAGTGCAAATCGTTCCGATGAATTTTTAGTGACAAGAGGAGCTATTTGTGTTATGAGATGCACTTTCTCTAAACCAATAGAAATCAATAGTAATAAAACCAACGTCATCAATGCTACATTACTAAAATTACTTACAAAATGACTTTCCGGTAGATATCCTGCCAGATAATAAACAATCGTTAGCCCTGTAAATAAAAAGACAGGTTTAAAACGATTGCTTACCAATAAAGCAATAAATACTAAAAATGAGCTTAAAATAATTATTTTTTCCATATTATAAAATCCGCTTTCAAATCAATAGTTAAGAAATTTCGAGACATTTCCATTCTGGATAATGCTTTCGAATATATGTGTTTAATTCAATTTCAGCTTGTGAGTACTCACGATGTTGGGATGGCATAGTATCAGACTCTCGTTTGCTTACATCGACGATCATACCGGCACCTACTGTATTGTTTGTGATTCTATCGATCACAATAAAACTACCTGTATAGCGGTTGATATGGTAAGGATCAGCGGCAATTGGTCGATTAAGGACAAGTTTACAAGATGCGATATCATTAAGAGCCAACTCATCAACACTTGTTCTTTCATATGTATTGACATCGACTTTGTAATTGATATGTTCAAAACTTCCGCTGCTTAATGTTGTCGCTGCTTTAATATAATAGTTTTTAGCAGGATGCATAGACTCTTCTCCCATCCACACGACCATTACTTTCAAGCTGTTTGAAATGCGAGGAAGATGATCACTTTTGACAATCATATCACCTCTACTGATATCGATCTCATCTTCAGTGGTTAATGTAATAGCCATAGGGGCATACGCTTCTTGTATAGTTTGCAAAGATTGAGTTTTTTCAGACTTTACATTACTGCAACTAGGCATAATGATAGATTTTACTTTTGTCGTTTTACCAGAGGGAAGAACCGTAATATCATCACCGACACAAATAGTCCCTGAAGCAATCGTTCCGCAAAAGCCTCTAAAATCAAGATGCGGGCGATTGACATACTGAACGGGAAAACGAAAACGATCTTCTTCATCTACATGTGTTCGATTGATCGTTACCGTATCCAAAAGCTCCATTAAAGCTTTTCCCTTATACCA
>SAAR01000934.1 GCA_009916335.1 Erysipelotrichia bacterium
GAAAAAAGAGATGAAGATGATGGCATAAAAAGTCCAAATCGATTTTTAACCTCTCCTATTTCCATATCTATGGGAGTACGAAGAATTCCAACATTGAAAAATGATTTTCGAATAACAACACATAAAACTTCACTTTTATCTTTTAAATCTACTTTCGCAATTTTTGTAATTTTACCGTCCATAGGTGCTAGCAAGCATAATCCATCACTCTCTTCTGCAATACGTTCAGGATTACGATATACAAAAATTGCCCCTAAAAAAACCAGAAAAAAAAGCCACGGCAAACATGAAATAGCATAGGAGAGAAGGAAAACCATAAATGAAAAAACAATCTGGTTCCAGCCCTCTTTTGCTATAACATGTGTCGTTGTATAATTACTATTCATCACTATTAGAATTCTCTTCTGCTGAAAGTGTTGGTGTTGCATAGGAAGCTATTTTAAATTCTTCCTCATAGTCCTTAATAATTCCTCTTAATTGTTCGCCATCCATAGTTTCAACTTCTGTCAATTTTAAGACAATGCGTTCAATACACTCACGATACTCTTCCAAACGTGCTTTTACAATTTCATAACGCTCTTGTAGTGCTGCTTTAATATGCTCATCTAATTTTTCAGCCATTTTATCGCTGTAATCTTTGGTTGTTCCACCATTCAAAAAGGTATTACGCTGTTTTTCAAGAACCATTAATCCAGCAACATCACTCATACCATAGATACTTACCATTGCTTTAATAATATCAGTTGCACGTTCCAAATCATTCCCAGCACCCGTTGAAATTTCACCTAAAAAAACATCCTCTGCGGCACGACCACCTAAGAGAACATCGACTTCTGCTATCAACTCATGCTTTTGCATTAAAAACTTATTCTCTTCTGGAGTATTAAGCGTATATCCAAGTGCTGCCAAACCTCTAGGAATAATAGAAACTTTAGAAACTTTTTTTGCACCCTCTGTTGTTTCAGCAATTAAAGCATGCCCACTCTCATGATACGCAACAATACGCTTTTCTTTAGGATTAATACGACGACTTTTCTTCTCAAGCCCAGCAATTGCTCTCTCCACAGCTTCCACTAAATCAATCTGCTCAACATGTGATTTATTTTTACGACCACCTAAAAGGGCTGCTTCATTAATAATATTTGCTAAATCAGCACCCGCAAGCCCCGCTGTTAAACGAGCAATTTCTTCAAGGTCAATATTTTTATC
>SAAR01000935.1 GCA_009916335.1 Erysipelotrichia bacterium
ATACTAGCATACCTTTCACCAGCAGTGCTAGCATTATTAGCAGCTGTAATCATTTCATCAGCATTAGGTGGAACACTACCAGCCCAAACTACATTGCTCCCACCTAAAAGTGCCGCCATAATACCTAAAGCTACAATTTTTTTGCTTCGCATAAATATTTCCCCCTTTATAAGCACAGCTTTATTTCATTAACTAATCATATTAAGCAACCTTTATTACTTTTAGTTTAACGAAGAAAATGCCATTTGCCTATTATCCAAAGGGTGAAGTGAAGCACATATTTACCTTATTTTATAAAAGTTTCAGCGTTCTGGCTGCCTCAATGGCCAACACTTTATTATTAACACCTAGCTTAGCATACACGCTTATTAAGTGTTTTTTGACCGTGACAGCTTTCACCTGCATCTGTTCAGCAATCTGATTTTGGTTCAGCCCCTGAGCAGCCAAGGTCAAAGTTTGTAATTCTCTAGCAGATAAGCACTTCCCCATTAAGGGTCTTTAAGGTTCTTTTAGCTCTTGGCGCAAAGCAGCTATGATTTCTTCTCTTGCCAAATCGTCTTGAGGAATACCACCAAGCCAAAAACGCTGTGCTGCTACAGGAATAGCAGAGCGCAATTCCGTACACAGCTTTTACCAGAAGGCAGATTCCGAAGCACTGGTAAGGTTTACATATACATGCTGTTTTTTTATTGTGCTCAAATATTGCTTGATAACCGTTGTTTTCCCATAGCCGGTAGATGCCACCAATACGGTAAGAGAATAATGTTCTATATCCTTTAATAACGTGTTAACCCTCTTACGAAAATACAAGGTTGGTTTTCCCATGAAATCACCTCTGCCAAGTCTAAGCATATATGTATAGTTCTTAAAAACCATATGTTAGCATTTATATAGCAAACAACATTTTTTCTTCTATTAATAAATTATACAACATTTTAACAATAAAAAATGCTCAAAACTCCCTGCCTCAATTAAGAAGCAGGGAGTAATTTCTACATTGTATCCATTTTACATACTTATATGTCTAAGAACGGAATTAGGATAAAAATAACTAATTACCCAAATAAATGTGCTACACCAATAATAAATATATTAAATAATGTAGGTATTATCTATGTTTATGGCATATCTGGCTGGCAAAAACGCGTATTCAAAAAAAAGAGCGAAAAGGCACACAGCTTCTCAAAGAAGAAATTGACGATGAGGAC
>SAAR01000936.1 GCA_009916335.1 Erysipelotrichia bacterium
AAAACGACGCAGAAAGTCTTTTAACAGTATTGCAACAAAAAGGAAAAGTAAATATAATTAACGATTAATCGCTTTGTCTTTGACATTGCGGTTTTTCTTCTGTATAATTAAATCATCAAGTTAAGAGAGGAAAACAAAAAAATGAAAATTGCACTTGAAACACTTAATAAAATAGTTGTAAGACTTCAACAAAAAGAACCAGTAACAGATATTGAAAAAAAAATGCTTCTAGGGCTTCTAAAAATCGTTCTAAGCTATTATAAACAAAAAGAGGACATTTCTATGCTTGATGTTATAATCGTTCTCTATGAGCGTTTAACAGGAGTTAAAGCAGATAAAAAAGAAGAAGTAGCACTCTTCATTGAAAACTTTAGTGCAAAAGGTCTTGTGAAGTTATTAAATAGCCTAGAAGAAAAAGGGAAACGTCAAAAAGAAAATAAAGTAGATGATACGTTTATCAATGAAACAAGATTGTACTACAAAATAGTAGCAAACAAAATCAAAGAGAGAGGTATCAAATAATGGCAATCGAAAAAGTTGTTTATTATTATGATGACGGAACTAAGAGAGAATATCCGCCACGATTGACAGACTTGGAACAGTTAGAGGAGTTCAGAAAGTCAAAAGCTGATGTAACAGAAGTGTATGACTTCATGCAAGAACATTTAAGCAAGTTTGAAGCTAAGTTATCCCTATGTTTTAAATATATGGTTGACGTTCTAGGAATGAACGAACAACAGGCAAACAACACGCTAGAATTTTGGTGTGATGAATGGGGAGTTCAAAACGTTCATTTTATCGCAGAGGGTGGCGAGTGTAAAATCTGTGGCAAACAATGCAATGCTAAAAAATTGTTCTGTTCAGAAGAATGTTACAAAGATTATATTGAAATGAAATATAATTGTAATTGACAAAGCTAAAAAATTTCGATATAATTAAGTCATCAAGTTAAGAGAGGAAACAAAAAATGATTAAACAAGCAAACGTAACATGTGATGAATGTAAAGAAAATTTCATCATTACAAGTGATAATTCAGTCGTTGATAAGATTTTAGAAGAAGGACATTATATTTGCTTCACTTGTGAAGATGAAAAAAGTGAGGAAACAAAAAATGATTAAAGTTATTTATATCTTTAAAGACGGTTCTGAGAGTTGGTCTTATGAAGTTAGAAAACTACGAACCGCAGTAGAAGCTATTAGAGAAGA
>SAAR01000937.1 GCA_009916335.1 Erysipelotrichia bacterium
TGGTAAAATACTTTTCTTCTTTTGGGGTGTTAGCTCAGCTGGGAGAGCGCAACGCTGGCAGCGTTGAGGTCAGGGGTTCGATCCCCCTACACTCCACCACGATAACAAAATCAATCAATCTTAAACACTTTCAAAATCCCCACAAAATCGAAACTTTAAAGCAAATTCTAATCTCAATTAGCTTAAAATACTCTCACTAAATCTTATGTCTTTAGTTACATGACAAGTTACTTTTTGAAAAATGTACAAAAAAAGCCTCAAAAAGTGTAACTAAAAGAGAGGAAACCCCTATGCCTCGAGTAGTTAAGCCTCTAACAGATAAGCAAGTCAGCAATGCAAAACCAAGCGAAAAAGCATACACATTACCCGATGGGTGTCACTCTTCATCTCTTTGTTTATATGCAATGAGGATTTTAAGAGATGAAATCACGGCAAAGAATAGAGACAGCATTTTAGCTATGACACTAAATGAAATTAGGAAGCTGAATACGATATTATCAAAAAACGATAATGAAGAAACGCTTACCCACAAAGAAGCAAAAGAGACGTTTAAACGTATTGGGTTGAAGCCTCGACATATTAAAGCATAATATTTTTATTTTGAAGTCACAATATCTTTGAAAAATTCGCTCATATCAACATTTAAAGCAAGGGCTATTTTATAAAGATGCTCTAAATTAAAATGCTTGTTTTCCGCTAGTAGCTCCGCTTTACCCAAAAAAGTGGACGAAGTGTAACCGATAGACGTTGCTAATTCTAATTGAGAGATGTTTCTTTCTTTTCTAATTCTCACAACGTTATTACTAATCGTTTTGTAAAAATTGAGAAGTTTTGCCTCATCCACATCAATGTATTTCATTAACACCCTATTGGTTTATATTGGCTTCAATTATATTGATGTAAGATATTGATAACAACACCGTATAAGGTGGTATTACAGAGGGGTTCCTAATTATGAAAAAAACTTTATTGAAGAGTACTCTTTTTATAGGCTTAATTGCTTTTATGCCATTAGCCTTAGTTGCAACTGAGTACAATGAAAAGACTCTAATTGAAAAATCAAAAAAACATGTGTTAAATCAATTAAAAGACCCAGACAGTGCAAAATTTAGAAATATTTATGTAATTGATAAATCCTTAGTATGTGGCGAAGTGAATGCAAAAAATAGTTATGGTGGATATAATGGCTTTACATTCTATTATACTT
>SAAR01000938.1 GCA_009916335.1 Erysipelotrichia bacterium
AATCTAATTCCTTTTGATTTTCAAGATAGCTTGCTGAATAGTTAATATACTTGCCATCTTCAGGGGCGCCAAAGGTATTGATTAACTTACCGATGAAATAAGGCACGACTGGCAGGGCTTGCTGTTGGAGTTGGGATTTTAAAACAATGATTTGCGATTCTAGTTTAGAACTTTTAATTACTTCTTTTTCATAGTTATCATTGAGATTACTATATTTATCAAATAGCTCCTGATATTCTTCGTCTGAGTGCCAGTTACCGAACTTTGTTAATATCTTCTGAATTAAATCAACATTTACCCAGTCCCAACTAGTTAATGCTTTAAATTCTTCTTCAAACTTAGTCATTTTTAATCTCCAATTCTGTTCCGATATATTTTGCTGACAGAAACCAATCTAGTTTTGGATAATTTTCTTCTAGCAAAACATTCCAATTAGTCACACTACAATTAAAACCGCTCCGTGACTTTCTGACCTGTGCTGGAGTTGTAACTTGCATAAATCCCAACATATCAAACCCAACTAACCATTGGATTCTTTTCCCTTTTTGATAGAAACCACGTTTCAACTCTTTTTCCTTAACAAAAGATATTAATTCGTTCGCTGTTTCAAACTTAGTCATTTTTCGTGTCCTCCTCTATAAATTGATTCAATAACACTATATCCGCTGTCTTCGTAATCAATTGTTGTAATCAATTCGCTGTCTTTAGTCCAAATTTGATAAACGTTTCTACAAATGCTTTCTTTAGTTCCCAAACCAACAACAGTTTGAGTAATTACTAAATCTGTAATTTTGAAACCTTTTAAATTGCTTTTATCTGGATTCATCTAGCTGCTCCTCTCCCATAAAAACCATATCAACGGTTTCGTTGTAAAGTTCGACTGCATTGCTCTTGAATGGAAATTCATCACATTCAGGACAAGAGATACTATCTACTAAATCAGGCATTGAGTCAGTGAATTCAAGAGCAGTAATAAAAGTTGGAACGTTGATATAATATGCTTCTTCTCCACCGCCTTTTATTTCAGCTTGATAATATTCTTCACTTTCATAAGCACCTAAACTTACTGGGTGAAGTTGTTGAGTAAAGTAATGGCAATTTACATATTCAATTTCTTTGTTGCAATTTTTACACTTCATCTCATCCCTCACTTCACAACTCTGTCAAAGAGTTCACATGCATGGTATCTTCCATTTATTTTTACAAT
>SAAR01000939.1 GCA_009916335.1 Erysipelotrichia bacterium
AGCAGGCAAAAAGGTATTTAATGTCAACGATAACTACCTCATCGCTTGCTTTGACGATACGATAACAGATGCCACTATCAAAGCCATTGCCCAAAAGAAGCCGTATTACTTTGCTATGCGCGACAGCTCGATAGAGAATGATAGCGTAGCCACTAACTTTGAACAGCTATTTGCTACTTATAGCCCCGATACTATTAGAAAAGTATTATAAAAATAGGCTAAAGCAAAATAACGTGTACCCCAAAACGCCAAAACGGGTACATATAAAAAGAACGTGTACCCGAAAATGGCAAAACGGGTACACGTAATAATATAAATGAGTAAGAATTAAAGAACCATTGATTATGAAAGATATTTATGAGATATTCGATTCAATACGTTTTCATCCAGAAAATGAAACCTATGAATTTAAAGAAGCAAAGTCGAACTTCGATTTTGATGAAATGGGGAAGTATTTTTCAGCTCTAAGTAATGAAGCCAATATTAGAAACCGTAGTTTTGCTTGGTTAGTTTTCGGTGTACATGATAAAAGTAGAGATATTGTTGGCACAGATTATAAGAGTTCCCCACAAAGTCTGGAGAAACTTAAGAATGATTTAGCCCAGCATTTAACAGATAAAAACACATTTAGAGAGATATTTGATTTAATCATTGAAAATAAATTGCCCGAACATCTCAATGAGTCCCAAAAGATCAATAAAATAAAAAACTTATTGACTTATTTACGGAAAAAGGGTGTTATTACTCATGATAATAAGAACAAGAAAAGCTTATGGTTTTTAAACGCAAATTAAACGCAAATTAAACGCAAATTAAATCTATACATCAGTAATACAGCGTTTTAATTCCCGATTTAATAGTAAGCTGAAATAATATTTAAACGAGATTAATCTCAATTTTATCCAAAGTAAGGCTCTAAACATATACATAGAAAGAATGAAATTTAATTTTAAAATACAACAATACCAAACCGATGCTGTACATAGTATCATTCGTATTTTCACAGGACAAAGAAAACATGATAGGACAATATATACACGAGACTTGGGCTATACTAAAGATCCTGATCAGATGTCTTTTAGTACGAATACAGAAGACGATATTGACCTGAGTGATGATACAGGGTTCAAAAACGAACAGATAGAACTCAGCGATGAGGCTTTATTAAAGAATATACACGAGATTCAAACACTCAATAACATTAAG
>SAAR01000940.1 GCA_009916335.1 Erysipelotrichia bacterium
AGCTACTAGTCCTAAAGTAAATGCATTAACATTTATTGGTTCTGGCTCTGTTGGTTGGTACTTAAACTCAAAAGTTGCTCCTGGAACAAGAGTAGCACTTGAACATGGTGGAGTTGCACCTGTAATTGTAGAAGCTGATGCTAATATTGATGAATTAATTCCTTCAATTGGTAAAGGTGGTTTCTATCATGCTGGACAAGTTTGTGTTTCTGTTCAAAGAGTATTTGTTCATGAATCAATTGTTGATGAAGTAGCTAGTAAACTTGCTACTTATGCATCTAAATTAGTTGTAGGTGATCAATTAGACCCTAAAACTGAAGTTGGACCACTTATTAATCACAACGAAGTAAACAGAGTTGAAGAGTGGGTTAATGAAGCAGTTACAAAAGGTGGAAAAATCTTAGTTGGTGGTAAAAGAATTTCAGATTCTTGTTATGAACCAACAGTAATTGTAAATCCAGCTGATGATGCATTAGTATCTACTAAAGAAGTATTTGGTCCTGTTGTTTGTATTTATTCTTACAGTGACATTGAAGATGCTTTTGATAGAGCAAATGCTTTAGATGTATCTTTCCAAGCAGCTGTATTTACAAAAAATCTTGATACTGCATTAAGAGCTGTAAAAAGATTAAATGGAACTGCTGTAATGGTAAATGATCATACTGCATTTAGAGTTGACTGGATGCCATTTGGAGGAGCTAAAGCTTCTGGACTTGGACTTGGTGGAATTCACCATTCTATGGAAGAGTGTTCAAATGAAAAAATGATGGTTATTAAATCTTCTTTTTTATAATAAGAGATTAAAACTATTTAAAAGCTAAGGTTTAAAAGCCTTAGCTTTTTTTATTTCTAAAATATAAGGATAACAATGACTTGGGATAAATTTTTTCAAGAAGAACAAGCTAAAGAGTATTATCAAAAACTAATGAATGAAATAAATCAAGCTTATGAGAATTCTATTGTATTTCCACCTAAAGATAAAATATTTTATGCTTTTTCTTTAACAGCACTTGAAAATTTGAAAGTAGTAATTTTAGGGCAAGATCCCTATCATGGTGAAAATCAAGCACAAGGCTTAGCTTTTTCAACCCCTTCAAATATCAAAAATCCACCTTCAATGGTAAATATTTTAAAAGAAATAAATGATGATTTAGGAAAAAAATCTGTTTGTGAAGATGGTGATTTAACTCCTTGGGCAAAACAAGG
>SAAR01000194.1 GCA_009916335.1 Erysipelotrichia bacterium
TAAGCCTAGAATTGAAAGACTATTTGAGTCATTTCAATTAAGATTAATTCCTGAACTAAGATTAGCTAATATTACAACCATTGAAGAGCCGGGAATAACCATACCTAAAAAAGCCGCTATTAAGGGAATGATCAACGCTACACCAACCCGACTCATATTCATTGCTTCGAGGAAAATTCCAAGACTCGTGGTCACGTCAATATCAGCAAATAATTTTCCTATCATATATCCGAAAGTACATGCAACAATTGGTCCGACCAGGCTCTTCATCTTGCCTGAGAATAGATTTGCCATTTTATCCAAGGAAACCAGACTTCTATCTTTTGTAATAAAGAGGGTATAAATTGATGCAATACCAGCGATGAAGAACAGTAATGAACTAGAAAAATATTTAGCCCCGGTTGTACCCAATCTTGAAGCAATGAATGAGGCACCCCAAATTGAATCAAAAACAAACGGCAAAAGGATAATGAGAGGTAATAGTAGTCCTTTCCAACCTGTTCTGAAAGTCTCTCTCAAACTGGGAACATCCTCCTTCGCCATCGGTAGCACTTTATAGTATTTGCAGAAAATTAAAACCATAAGAATCCGTTGAACAATAAAGTAGAGTGCTATTCCCCAAAGCACCACCCAAAATTTACCTATAGTGATATCGCTATTAGGATAAAGAGCCATGAATGCCCCTAGTGCCCCTACAATATTTGAAGAAGGAGGAATCATGTTACCAAGATAACTAGATGTACTTTCAACATTTGCTGCAAGATGCGCAGGGAATCCCGATTTCTTCATAGCTGGAATGGTAATTACACCTGTTGCCATAACATTCCCAGGACCACTTCCGGAAAGTGCACCCATGAAGCTACTTGCAACGACTGAAGCATAACCAGCACCTCCAGTAATTCGACCAAACAATGAAAGCATGAGATAAATACTACTGTCGATAATTTTCGTATAAGATAATAATTGCGACATTGCAACGAATACGATCATCGAATAAAGTAGCGATGTTGATAGTCCCCCATCGATATATTTAAAGATATTCTTCCATGTACCGGTTATTACCACTAAAAGGATAAAACTTAGAAACAAGGCTTCATAAACTGGTCGTTTCACTAATGCAAACCAGAAAATCACAAACGCTAGCATGATGCCTAGATAAAGCAAAGCAGATGGAATCATATGATATTCTCCTTTAACTGACTAATGTGCTTTGATAATTTTTTGTGTACATCGGATAAAATCTTTTTCTGCTTGAGTCAGAAATTGTTCCCTACGATAAAACAAACAGACACTACGCTTCATTTCTATATCTAGCTTCGGTTTCCCACTAAATAGAAGTTGATAAAATCGTACATTTTTGACATTCCCATATTCTGCGATATATGACGGAACAATCGTTGCTCCGATGCCAGCCTGTACAAGAGCAAGAGCAGAATCGATACTCTGACATTCAATTTGTGCCTCATTCCCATGAATTTCATCGAGAATATCATTGAGTAGATTATTCAGATGTTGACCCTTCCCTACGGTGATCAATGGTAGATTACGAAGAAGATTACTTGGAGTATCATCGAGAACCTTATCGTTAACAGCCAGGAGAATACTCTCTTCAAATAGAGTAATCTTTTCGAAATTCATTGTTGACTCATCGTAAAGGCTAATAATCATATCTAAATCACCTTTAATGAGTCGTTCGTTCAATTCTCCTACCGTTCTTTCTTCAATGACTACTTTCCCCTGATTACTAGCTTTCTGATACTCGCTAATTATCGGGGGTAAAAGATATGGAGCACGAGAAGGGCTAATACCAACACGTACTTCCAGATTTTTATTGTATTTCAACTCTTGTAATTGCTTTTTTAATTGACGATCGATGTCGATTAACTTTTTCCCTGTCTGAACATAATATTCACCGGCTTTAGTCAAACGAATAGGGATTGTACTTCGATCAAACAACTCTACCTTGAGATTGTCCTCAATCCTTTGTAGATATTTACTCAAAGTTGGTTGAGCTATACCCATCTCTTCAGCAGCTCGAGAAATACTTTCATACTGTTCAACCATAATGACACTCTCAAACTGCTTTAGAAAATTCACTGTTACTTGTTCCTATGTGGTATATTGTTTTTGCTATAAGTTATCTAAATAAAAATTCCAAATATAATTATACCATTTTTCAAAGCAAATACATACATTAACTGAAGTGGCATTGTTAAATAATAATCGACTATGGACTGTAGTCCAACTTCTAAGTACAAATTTTGTGGTACGCTATATCCATTAATAACTTGCCATTTCGTTTGCGAGAAAATACAATACCCTGTAAATCCCAAGAATATAAGAATTGCGAAATAAAAAGATTTGCAACGAAATAATCGTCTTAATTCCATATTTAACATACTAAGCATTTTGATTTCCCCCCATCTTTTCTAAAAAATAAGTTTCCATGTCTTGTTTTTGAAAATAGATTTGAGAAATATGAATACCTTTTTTTAATAATTCTTCATTAACATTTTTACTATCAATACTGGTATAAATATGAATCTCTTCATTTTCCATCAGCTCATAGTCTGTAACTTTTAGCTGTTCTTCTAAAATAACAATTGCTTTTTTTACATCATCAACCACTAGTGCCAAATAGCTTTTACATTTCTTTTTTAATTCATTTCGAGAAATCTGTTCAATCAATTCTCCATCTTTAATAATTCCATAATGTGTCGCCATTTTATCTAATTCACCTAAAATATGACTACTGATGATAAACGTAATACCTTTTTCTTCATTTAATTTTAATATTGTGTTCCGTATCTCTCTAATTCCTTCTGGATCTAATCCATTCGTTAATTCATCTAAAATAAGCAAATCTGGATTCCCCAAAAGAGCAAGAGCAATACCCAAACGTTGTTTCATACCAACTGAGAAATGCTTAACTTTCTTTCTATCCGTATGATGTAAATTTAATAGTTCAAGCAATTCATTTACCTGTCTTTTATCATTTATCCCTAGACCTATCGCTTTCAACATCATATTTTCCTTTGCTGACATATCTGGATACGCACCTGTGTTTTCAATCAAAGCACCAATACTTTTATATACAAATTCTTTATGTGTATCATTGAACAAATGAATTTCACCAGAAGTTTGAGTGCTTAACCCACAAATCATTTTCAATGTCGTAGTTTTACCAGCACCATTTCTACCAATAAATCCATAAATTGCCCCTTTCTCAACCTTCATATTCACATCATTTACTGCTATCTGGTGTTTGAATTTTTTGGTTAGCCCCACCGTTTCAACAATATATTTTTTCATATATTATCCTCCTTGTAATATGAATTATAGCAATTCTTTTTCAAAGAACTTACAAGAAATTCACAAGAAACTTACAAGATTTCTTTTATTCATTATAAAACTTAAATCCAATCCCCCAAATAGTTTGAATGAAATTCCTATCAGATAAGGAACGAAGTTTTGCTCGAAGATTACCTATATGCGTGTTAATTACTCCTTCATTGCCATAATAATCTTCTTCCCATGCAAACTCATAGATTGCTTGCTTTGTAAAAACTTGATTAGGATTTTCCATCAGCAATCTCAAAATTAAAAATTCATGTTTTGTTAGTGAAATTATATGATTGTTTATGCTAGCTTGATATGTTAATAAATTTAATTTCAAACCATTCAAATCAATACTATCTTGTTGTAAATCTCCTTTAGAAACTTTACGCAGTTGAACGTGTATTCTTGCAAGAACTTCCTGTAATTCAAATGGTTTACATATATAATCATCAGCACCTAACTCCAACATTTTAATTTTTGTATCAATACCATCTTTTGCAGAAATGATAATAACTGGCACACTACTATTGTTTTTTATTTCCTTTAAAATCTGTTCGCCATCTATTGCAGGTAACATTAAATCTAGTAAAATTAAATCAAAAGAATACTTTTCCAATAATAACTTGGCTTCACTCCCAGAAAAAGCCTGAAAACATGTTTGCCCATCTTTTATTAAATACTCTTTCAACATATCATTTACTTCTTGCATATCTTCTACTATTAAAATAATGTTCATGTAATCAGTGGCTATTCGTGTTGTGAAACACCTTTTCTTCATTTTCATTTTGCAACTCCTTTAATTATCATTTTTATCATCTAATAATTTTATCTTTTCTGCATTATCTAAAATATCCAATTGATAATTAGCTATGCTCTTTAATATTTCATATCTTTCTTCTTTAGATTTCCCATCTTTTATTAATTCAGCATTACGGTAAGTTCATTTATAGTTGCATAATCTCTTACATTTGATGATTTTGCAAATTCAAAAGCAATATCTTTATGAGCATAAGTTCCACCATATTTACCCTTTTTAGAATAAATACCAAGGGCATTTGTTCTTTCACACCATTCAGAAACACTTAAAGTAAAAGTTAATAATCCAACTTGTTTTCTAAAGTGTTCAGATTCGAACACTTTAAAATTTGGATTATACAATTGTTCCCAAGTAGTAAAAAAATCTAATGTACTTCTATTTCTAAGCCAATTCCTTATAACATCGGCTGCTCTTGCTTTGTCGCTTTTGGCTTTTGCTATATCCGAAATACAAATATAGCCTTTATCATTCAAATTAGTTACATTTATTTTTAAATCTTGTACTTCTATTATATTATTTTTCAAATCATATCCTCCTTTCCATTTTATATATCTATTTTCATAAAGGTTAAATGTCGTAATTAATCACCTTTAAAGTCATAATTTATACGATTATTATACTTTTTTCTAACTATTATAGCAATGTAAAAAGCCTGTTCAAAAGCATACACAAATATTGTACTATGTTTTGATCAAGCTTTATGTATCTTCTATTTACTTGTCAATATCATTCCTATTTATAAACTCCTCATTGATAAGAATTTGAATATTATCCCTTCGTGCTCTTTCCACAGATAAGTCAATACTTTATAAAACACCATATATATTCATGAATATTTGAATGTTCTATTATTACATTAATTTCTTTGAGAAATACAATCAAAACTAACATAACCTCTAGCTTAATCTTGTAAGTTATCTCATGCTTAAAAAGTTTATCTTTGTTTTATTCTAAATCTAACAAAAACACTTCTAATCGTTTTGGTAATGCTTCTATTAATAAATCCACAATATTTTCAATGTCTTGTTTCATTCCTTTTCTTACCCATTCTACTGTCATTTCAATAGATCCTCGACAATACATTCTAAGCAAGAAATCTAAATCAGGTTCAATGATTTCCATTTTTGTCATCAAGACATTGCGATAAAAATCATAAATACATTCATAATCATATTGCATGATTGAGTTACAGTCCTCATACAAAAATGCCTCACTAAAAAACTCACGCTCACTTTTAATAAAAGTAAATTTCTTTATCAAACCTTCTTTTAAAGTACAGCTAATTCCCATCTCTTTAAAAGATTTCATACACAATTTTTCAAAATACCAGTTCACTAAATCAAACTTGTCTTTGAAATTACGATAAAAGGTTTGTCTAGTTAGTTTTGCTTTTTCACTTATATCAGCGACGGTAATTTTATCTAATGGCTTATGTTTAATCAGTTCAATTAGAGCATAAGTAAATTTATATTTTGTTTGTTCATTTTTTTGCATACACTTACCTCATTAAAGATATTATACAATAGTTTACTCCTTTTGCTTGCATAATTTATATTATTTATGCTCTTTCACACGCATACTTTTCATCACTTGTATAAATCCTTTACAAGAATAATCTAATACTCCTCGCTCATATACCTTACTGCCTTTTGTTAGGATAAAATAAACTAAGTATAAAGAGAGTCCAGCTGAAATCGCCATTTGTATCAATGGAACATCTTGAATTAAAATACGACAAGGCATTAATAACATATTCATAAAAGGAACAAAGGATAAATAAAAACCGATCCCTTCACTTAATTCCTGTGGATTATTGATGGCTAAAACTAAATAATAAAATCCTAGTAGCAATAAATAAAACGGTGCTTGAATGTTTCCAGCTTCTTCTATGCTAGAAACAAAACTAGATACAATGACTAATACTAACTGTACAATTAATATACCGATTAGTAAAAAGATGAGTATATAAAATAGTTTTTCTAAAAAAGCAAATGTGAAATCAAAGTTCATTAAGACGGAATAAAAATTCTTTCCTTTTAGTTGCAATAAATGTAATTTGTTCACTAAAGCAATGACACCTACTCCTTGATCATACACACTACGAATGAGTAACCAGAAGATAATATAACTAATACTAGCAATTCCTTGTAAGACAATAACGAACCAACCGACAAACAATTTAGAATAAAAATTGACACCAATTTTTGGGT
>SAAR01000941.1 GCA_009916335.1 Erysipelotrichia bacterium
TTACTGGATTGTTTTGCAAGGAAGTAAATACATCACCAATCGCTTGTGGTGATTTTCCAACAAATTCACCTGTTATCATTTTTACTAAATAAGCTAACATCCAGCCAGCAATCGTTGTATAAAACATAACTAGTAAATAATTACCTGCCATTGCCATATAGGAAAACAAATGCCATTTTTGTCCTTTTTTTTCGAGGAGATGAAAACTTTTTGCGACACTTCTTTGGGAAGCTCTCCCTACTGAATATTCCATAACAATAATAGGCAAACCTAAAATAATTAAAAAGAAAAGATAGACAAGGACAAATGCTCCTCCTCCATATTTTCCTACCATGTATGGAAAACGCCATATATTTCCTAACCCTATTGCACACCCTGCTGATAGTAAAATAAAGCCAAGGCGTGAAGATAATTTTTCTCTATTCATAGTTATTAAACTCCTAATTATTTGCGTTATAACGCAAGCCATTTAATTGTAAAAGAAAAGTGATAACAAGTCAATTATTTCATGCATTATGATTCTCTCCTCTGATTCAAATATGATAATGTCTTAATGTATCAAAGTTGCATATGTCCTACATGCAGGATATATTCAAAAATTCATGTTATGGTGTAACCTCATTTTGTTTGAAGGTTATGCAATGAGAAAGATTGAATTAAGAATGAATGAAAAAAAAATAAATATTTGATTATTAAAAAGCTAATTGAAACTAACGGAAACTAGAAACGTGCTACCATTAAATTATAGAATATACTTTATTAAAATATCTGTATAAGTTTCTAAATTTTCTTTCATTTCTTCAATCGTTTCTGCACGTTTCAACAATACTTCCATCATGCTATCTCCCCTCTCGCCACCAACAAAAAAGGCGTAATCAATAGCTGATTACACCTTTTTTAGCTTGACAAACCCCTTTGCAAAGTTCCAAAAAGTTCATTACGCCCTTTATTTAACGGGTATTTTTGATTTTTAATATAAATGGCTTTGATTACCTATTTTGATACAATTACGCACCCCTAACAGAAATCACGCACCCCTGAGGGTAAATCACGCACCCCTGACTGGTTTTACGCACCCCTATAATTAAGCCTCTTTTTAAGGTTTAGGTAAGAGGCATGAACCCGTTTAATTGCCTTAAACTTGCGTACAGCTATCTATTACGGCCCATAGGTACTTGAATGCCGAGCACACGAATAC
>SAAR01000942.1 GCA_009916335.1 Erysipelotrichia bacterium
GAATAATATCGTCACCCTTAGCTATCATCTGAATAATGTAACTTATTAAATCAAGAGGTTTCGGATAACCGGCAAAGCAAGCTCCTATCTCATCAAGTTGCGCTGTTGCCTTTTGAGTACCACCAAATCCATTTAGAACGGAAACTACATGGCTTTGTGAATCGGAGCGTTTTTTCACAACTTCAACAGTTCCAGTTTGACTTAGTACAAAACTGGTTTCTTGTCCTTTACTATCATTGATCGGATTACAATTATTTTTTATAAAATCCAAAAGTAGTTCTTTCGAACTCCATCCACTTTCGATAACTAATGGCTTTGTTAATTTGTTATCACTAATTTCTGCTTCTGAATGGTAAACTGGCCACGTATTCTTAGCGCAGTTAAGCCTTCCACTTATAATATCGCAGGGGAATCCACTAGGTAGCGTTATCTTACTTGGTGGGTTTTTAGGCCCATTCTTTACAATGGTATTTCTAATCTCTGATTTAAATAATTTGCTCCCTTTTGGTATATTAGGATCAACTACAGGAGGGTATGGGAAATTAACTTCTTTTTTTGCATATAGTAATATATATTCATGACAGTTTTTTATTTTAGCTTGGTTATCAAAATTGCCATCTGTACGCCATACAAATTGTGCTAAGAAATTTTCCTCGCCAAATATTTCGTCCATTATAATTTTAAGCTTCGATGCTTCAATGTCATCTATTGAAACAAAAATAATGCCATTTTCACTCAATAAGTTTTTAGCAAGTTTTAAACGAGGATAGATCATATTCAACCAGTCTGTGTGATAACGCCCACTGGTTTCTGCGTTTGTGGTGATTCGTACCCCATCTTCTGTTTGTCCTGTCATTTCAAGATAATTTTTCATGTTATCTTGGAAGTTATCAGAATAAACAAAATCTTTACCGGTATTGTAAGGTGGATCAATATAAATAAGCTTAACTTTTCCGGCATAACTTTTTTGAAGAAGCTTTAACACTTCAAGGTTATCACCTTCGATCATGAGATTTTTGGTGTTATCCCAATCAACACTTTCATCTTTACATGGGCGTAAGGTGCCGCGAGAAGGGGTGAGAGCAAGCTGGCGAGCCTGACGTTTACCATGCCAGTTCAGGCCATAGCGCTCTTCTTTTTCGTCTACATTTTCACCCAAAAGCTGCTTTAAAACATCAAAATCAATGTTTCCTTCATT
>SAAR01000943.1 GCA_009916335.1 Erysipelotrichia bacterium
TTTTTCAACCAAAGGAACGGTGGCAACATTGAGTTGAAAAGCTTTGTATTTTCCAAGGTCAGTTGCAATGACTGCATCTGAAACTTCCCCACCCATTTTCGTATGAGCAGTAATGACATCAGGGGATGTTAAATCACTCGTTGTCATCTTATTGACTTTTTCAAGTAACTTATCAGAAACAGTTTCGTATTGAGAAATAATGTTGTTGTTCCAAAACACATCACATTGATAAGATTTAGTTCCATTGGTGGCATCTGTAAATTCTAAAGTATAAGAACTACCTGTAATACCCAATGCCGTAGGACTAATGGATTTAAAAATATCTTTTGAAGGATTTTTAAAATTAATCAACTTGTCTGGATCATCATTAAGAGCACCCTTAATACCGCAACTCTCAGTGTATGCTAGTAGTGAGCGAATAAAAAGACTGGTATTTGCATCATTAAGCCCATCAAAAGAGCTATACTGCAATACCTTAAGAAGATCACCAAGCCCTTTGCCAGCACCCACAGCTGTTGCAGAAGCACCCCCTAGGTCTGGGTCTATGAGTGCCACAGCATCTTCATAAAGAAGCGTTAAGCTATCGGTTAATGTCGAAATGGTACTTGTTACTAATGCAATTGGGTAGGGGATTTGGTCAATTTTTGCGTAGGTACGAGCTGGAAGTCCTGCATAAATCGTTGATGTCCTTAAATCTTCAATATGAATCGAAGCAGAAGGGACAACGCTTGTGGACATAAACAAAATACTTCCAGTTGCATAAACAACATTGGTTGTCCATGCTCTAAATTGTCCTTGCATTAAATGTCGATAGGTGACATAAGGAAGAAAAAAGGTCATAAAGAGAGCAATAATTGTTTGCAATTGACTACTCGTTGCAATCGCTTGTACTAAGATAAAAGCATTTTCAATAGATTCAATATCTCCATACACATAAATACCGAAATCTTTAACATAGGTATCAGAACTTGCTGTATCAATCGTGTAAGCATGTGCTTGTGCAACGATTAATAATATTAGAACAATTATTTTCCCTATCATCTCAATCAACCTTTAAGAGGGTAATATTTTTTAATAACCCAAGATGCCAAAATACGCTTAATCCCCATAAAGAGAATTACAATAAAACACCCATAAAGAAACCATTTCGCCCATACATTCCCAAAAGAAAAAAAGATAGACAATAGCGCTGAGAAC
>SAAR01000944.1 GCA_009916335.1 Erysipelotrichia bacterium
ATTTAAGCAAATGAAAATTTCATGTAAAAATTGAAATCTAATAAAATACAAGAACTTCAAAAAATGTATGAAAATGAAATGAAATATTGTCAATCCAAATACAAACAACTGAAGGAAGAACATCAGTTTAAATGTACGGAATGTGAATATAGCTCAAAAGACATTAATAAAATGTATGAGCATTATAATAAATTCAAGATGACACACTTTATTGCAAAATTCTGTGTGAAAAACTACAATACAATTTTTGAGAGAGAAACACCACTTAAATGTCCATATTGTGGGAAAGGATCGCCAAAAATAGCAGTATTGCTTAAACATGTTAAAAATGAATGTGACATCTGTTCAATATTCAAATCAGTGCAAGAGGCAGCTGATGGAAATGAATAATAACAGCACTAACAGCAAAAGGATAATTAAAATACTAAGCAAAATCATAATAATGAGGAAATGAACATAAAACAATAAGCTACCAAAAAGTAATAGGATATGTTTAGAGACAGCTGGGGATAGGGGGGAAACAACGATCCTGACCCGTTCTAAAGCTTTCCACTTATTAACAACAGATTCTCGCTGCCGGAATTATACAGGCTAAAAAGATTGCTTTGCGAATCTGATAAAAAAGTGTTAGATTTAGCGTACTGTGAACTTGCAATTAATTGTGAAAGAGACCCAGATGGAGTAGATAGGTTCTTCGAAAGATTCTTAAACAGATTTGACTCTGGTAGAACTCAAACAAATAATGCAATCATACACATTGATCAGATGGATGAGAGATAAAAAAGCAAATTTGCAGGAAGTATTCATATGTACATACACAAACTGCAAACAATCGGAAAAGCCTTCGAAAAAATCAAGAAGGTCGTGCAACCCGAAATTTAAGTCCCATTAAACTCAGACCAAAGAATCTTCATGATTAAAAAGCACACCTTACCATATTTCGATCAAAATACTGATACAGGTGAGGAGAATCTGTAAAATCTGCAAAAAATTAAGGAAGCCAAACGAAATGTTTGTGAACTTAAAATATGTGATCACCAAAAATCAGAATTCGACTTACTATTCAATGAAGATAATATTCAATAAATAATATCAAGACTTAGCATGGGTAGTGATTCAGGGCCATCGGGCATGAACACAATACACATAAAACATTTGGCAACAACGCGTAAAAACTTCTGCACGCTTATTCTCCT
>SAAR01000945.1 GCA_009916335.1 Erysipelotrichia bacterium
GTTCTCAGCGCTATTGTCTATCTTTTTTTCTTTTGGGAATGTATGGGCGAAATGGTTTCTTTATGGGTGTTTTATTGTAATTCTCTTTATGGGGATTAAACGTATTTTAGCATCGTGGGTTATAAAAAAGTATTACCCTTACAAAGGTTGATTGTATGTTAAGAAAAATAGTTATTTTAGCATTATTGATTGTAGCTCATGCACATGCCTACACGATTGATACGACAAGTGCCAATACCTATGTTAAAGATTTTGGTATTTACGTGTATGGGGATATAGAGTCCATTGAAAATGCCTTTATCCTTGTTCAAGCAATAGCAACGAGCAGTCAGCTACAAACAATTATTGCTCTTTTTATGACATTTTTTCTTCCCTATATAACCTATCGACATTTGTTGCCAGGACAATTTAGAGCATGGACAACCAATGTTATTTACGCAACAGGTAGTATCTTATTTATGTCTACAAGTGTTGTTCCATCCGCTTCTATACACATCGAAGATTTGCGAACATCCACAAACTATGTAGGTCTTCCTGCTAGGACCTATGCAAAAGTTGATCAAATTCCTTACCCCATTGCATTAATAACCAGCACCATTTCTACCTTCACGGACAGCTTAACGCTTCTTTATGAGGATGCCGTTGCGTTAATAGACCCAGATTTAGGAGGTGCTTCTGCAACAGCAGTTGGTGCAGGAAAGGGAATTGGCGACTTAATTAAAGTTTTACAGTACAGCTCTTTTGATGGGCTTAATGATGCAAATACTAGCTTATTTATTCGTTCATTGTTGGCATATGTTGAGGGATGCGGTATTAAAGGTGCACTAAACGATGACCCAGACAAATTGATTAATTTTAAAAACCCCTCAAAAGATATATTTAAAGCTATTAGTCCAAGTGCATTGGGTATTACAGGTAGCTCTTATACACTTGATTTTACAGATGCAACGAATGGTACAAAACTGTATCAATGTGATGTTTTTTGGAATAACAATATTATTTCTCAATATGAAATAGTTTCAGACAAACTCTTAGATAAGCTCAATAAAATGACAACAAGTGATTTAACCTCACCTGATGTCATTACATCACATATTAAAATGGGTGGGGAAGTTTCAGATGCAGTCATTGCAACTGACCTTGGAAAATACAAAGCTTTTCAACTCAATGTTGCCACCGTTCCTTTGGTTGAAAAA
>SAAR01000946.1 GCA_009916335.1 Erysipelotrichia bacterium
CAGAATACTAAGAAGCCAACATTCTGGGAAAAGACCAAGAGCTTCTTCAAGAATTTGTTCAATAAAAATAGAGGGGCTGTATAGGGATTGGTTGGAAAAATACCAATTGTTGGGGGTTTTGCAAATACATTAATTGATAAATTTGTTCCAAAATCTTCTTTGAATATTGATGGCTCAGGCATTGCTAAAAAAGGCGAGTGATAGTTTATTTTTTGAAAAAATAATCATTTGTTGTAATTCCCAATACGAAGTTACTTACAGCTCACTTCTACATTCTTGTGAAATGTATTTTGTACATTATACATCTCAAACCCGTGATGTAATTTTTAGTTTAATATCCGATATTTCAAGCCATTAAATTCATATATTTGCTTTAATTCCTCGTTAATAAAGTAATTGATAAATTGATGTCCGCTATAAGTCTTAAATGGAATGCAACCATCTGGTAAGTTCTGTACAAATTATCCAAAGCATGCTCTATTTTTTTAATTTTCTGATCTTGTAACCCAGCGTAAGTTTTGGACTCGGTTATCAACTCTCTCATTATTTATATGATCGACTTGGGGTAAGTTTTCGGGATTCGGAATGAACGCTTTTGCAACCAAAACATGAATTCTTGTTTTCATATATTTGTGATTTTTATCATATATGCCTATTTCTGCGTAACCCCTGTCATTGATTTGTGCTTTTAATGTAATACCAGTCGTTACATTTATCACTCTACCATCGCTCGAAATGATGTAGTTCTCGTAACCTTCAATCTCTTTATATTAGATGCTCATCTTTTCCTTGAACAAAAAAATAATAACAACTTTTTTATGTGGACAAAAATGTATAAATTCATCAACCGAGTGGGACACTATATGATAGATCTGATTGAGCTCACTGACAGTCAGTATGTAGAACTGAATTATACTACTGGTTATATATTCTTCGCGTATTGCACCTCCAATCATTTGATCTTTACAAAGTTTATTAAAACTAAATCTGCAGATGTAACAGCAGAGTGTTTGAGAGAGCTGTTTGCATATCTCGAGAATGATAAGATCCAACTTCGAGATATCAGTTATGTTACAAGTGACGAAGGAACTGAGTTTTTAGGAGCCTTTTCAGAACTACTGGCTGAAGAGAAGATCAAATACCGTCGTGTAAACTCGGAGAAGCAAGATCACTTGATGTTAGCTCCTCTAAATTC
>SAAR01000947.1 GCA_009916335.1 Erysipelotrichia bacterium
TATCCTGTTCCTGCTATAGCTATTTTCATTTCTGTCCTTGTTTCAAATTTATATATTTTTTAAGTTCATAGCACTATCCAATCTCCATTTTTTCTACCACCAACTCGTGTAAGCTTTCCCTCTTTTTGAAGATTTGCTAAATGTTGTTTTATGGTATCTGGAGAAAGGTTAAGCTCTTGTGCTAGTTCTTCTCTTGTCATTTTACTGTTGATTTTCAAAAGTTCCAAAATCTGCTCTTTTGTAGTCTTTTGGGTAGTCTTTTGGGTAGTCTTTTGGGTAGTTTCTGATGGCACTTGTACTTCTAATTTAAAAACTTCACCCTCCACTATGACAGGGTCACTTCCACCATAAGCTTTTGAATACTTATAGAGATTTTTAACTCCACTCCCTAGCTCATCAGCAAAGCCTATCTCACGAAATACCTTTGCGATAGTTGGATTTTTGGGGTATGGCGTAAAATTAGATGGGTTTAATTCTCCATAAGTATGTGGTATATTTGCATTTTCAAAAACCACCTTATCCTTTTCGATGATCATTTTAGCCACATAAGCACTACTGTATTCTCTATGTATAAGACTGTTTGCCACTGCTTCACGAAATATTTTATCTCTTAGACTTATGCGCATATCACTTTCAAGATAAAATGGATCATTAAGATGTTTTTTTACAAACTCCATCATTTTATAGTAGCTATCTATAAGATTGGTTGTGACTATCTCTCTATCGTCATATCTATCAAGATTTACCTTGCGTAGTATAAGGTCTGTTTTGTGATGAGGCAATGCGTTGACTATCGTCTCATCTTTTCCAAAAAGTAAAATTGCCGCTAGGGTAAACCCCTCTTTGTTTGTAATTTTATCTACTTTGTAAAGCCCTGAGCTTTTCATAAGTTCAAAATCACTCAGTCCCTCCCACGGATGTGTATCTGCTCGTCTATTAGACGCTACTATGCGTATGCGCTTCATAAGCTCTAGATCAAAATCTTCCAAGCTAACATAAGGAAATATCTTATCTTCCGTGTGAGTATCTTGTTTAAAAAGATACAGCTTTGCTATGTTTGCATTTTGTCCTGTTATATTTATATCACTATCGTTATTTCTATCGTATATTTTGCCATTTAGACTATGGACTAACTTACTCATAGGCACATGAATATGTAAAACCTTTTTGTTATCTATCTCTACTGTTTTTATG
>SAAR01000195.1 GCA_009916335.1 Erysipelotrichia bacterium
TAAACGATACGCCAGTTCGGCGCGTAAACGGTTTATATTTACAAAATCCTTTATTTCAAGAAGCGAAGCTAAATTGATTGAGATACCATGAGTTACAACAATTGGGATAACTTGTTTGTTGTTGTAGATATGCCCATATTTTTTGATTTTATTTTTATAGGCTGTTTCGATTGCGTTGTTATCTACTTGTGTGAAATCTGCTGCACGATCGTTAATCATGAAGTCAGCTCTTCTCTGATCATTGTCTGCCCTTCCTAAATCATCACAGTCAACATATCCATGGGTGTTTAGTGTTTGATTTAGTTGTTGCGCAGTGAGGCAATACGCGACAGTTTTGCCAGATTTCACTAATTTTTAGATTAAGGTACAGTTGTTGTCGTGTTGTTTAATAATGAGCCCTTAATTTTGATGGCACTTAAGTGCGTGATCTTCGTCCATTAAGCTTTTGCATAATGGACATTTGCTTGGAATATCCGGAGGAATGTCAGGAGGTTCTTTCTTGTTGATATTGTCTTGATATTCTTTGAATTAGCAGTCAGAGTGACTTTTTATTTGTTTTATGGTGTATTCAAGTTCATTGTCTTCTAACAGATGATATATTGTTTTGATGGCATAAACTCCAAAATTGTGGTCAATTATTCCACATTCAGAAGTGTTGATGTACTCTTCCATTGCATCGTGGTATTCTTTGTAACCACTAATATCATCATGAGTGCTGATTTTATTCATTTTTTCGAAATGATACCCAGGCAACATAAGCTGAAGTCCATTCATTCTATACGGTTGTACACAGAAATTGTACATTTCATTTTCTGTACATTGTCCGATTTGAAGGAGCTTGTGAAGGAATTAGCAGATTAGTTTATCGATTTGTTGGTAGTTAGCTTTCTAATCTGGGCTGTCATAATACGCACCATAGTTAACCGATGGGATTAGTTTTTTGTTAACATAGTGGAAAATCATATTACGATTAATTTTGTTTTCTAACATTTTATCGTAAATCTCTAATTGTCTTTTGCAATCCTTTAATAGTTTGATAGCTAAAGGATGCGCCCCCATACCTTTTGAGAATGTTAGGCCCATGTGATCTACTTCTCCTCCATCGGCTGTGGTTTGGCATTTACTTTCGTTGATGATAAGACCAATTTTTGCGAACTCTAAAGCACAGATTTTGTTGATCTCGCCTATTTTATCTTTTTAATTTTCTGGGATGCAAATAAGTACATCGTCTGCGTATGCAATAAGTTCTAAACCGAATTAATTTTTCAGGGTTAGTAATGTGGGATCGATTACCATGCAGAATAAGAGCATAGATAGTGGATCTCCTTAAGCTACTCCACACAGCGCTTGTCCCATGTTGTTAGAGTATCTTATCTCGACAAAGTTCATTATGTATTTTATGATATCCAACGGGATATCGTTGTTTCTCATTGTGGCATGCAGAACTTCAAATGGAACGCTGTCAAACGCTTTGCTAATATCTAATTTGATGAGATAGCCTTTCTCATTCATTTTAAGTGCTTTTTTAATGCTTTTGAATTGAGCGTATTGTTACATGGCATATTATTCAGACATTAGGTTGTTAATAATTTTCTTTTATAATATTTTATGGAATAGGGTTAGAATAGTTTCTTAAATAGAGATATGTCTATATTTTTTCTCAGATTTGATTTCTTTTTGAGGTTTCTCGATTAACATACTTCTATATTAGAATAATTCAGGAATTTCTGCAACTTTGTTGGGGTTTTCTAATAGGGCATTGAAGCACACGGTGAGGAATCTGACAAAGAATTCCCTCTCGTTTCTTTTTACAAAGCTACAGTTGTCTTTGTCTAGACCTGAGGGGCCTGGAGACGTTCCACCTTTCAGTTTTTTATACTCTTTTTCAACTTCTTCTTCACTGATTTCTGTGATGGAAGTGTTTTGCATTCTGGTACATGGGTCGATCTAAACAGACATTGGTTTTACTTTGAGTTGTTCGCAAATTTTTTATTTTTCTTCTTTTGTTAGTATTTCTTACGCTTCGTCAATGATTTTCATGCAATTTTACTCGCTTTTTGATATCCTGCAATGCTCTATTAACTTTTTGCTCTTTTTATTAATGGCTTTCCTTCTTTTTGGAGATTGAACCTTTGGCTTTGGTTTTTACATTTTATTTTTAATTTGTTCTTCGGTCATTGGATTGATGTTGTACTTTTCACTCTCTGCTCTGTGACTGGTTAACATTTCTCGCAAGATAAGCAAACAAGATTCGGTATTGACAGATATGTGAGATGTTAGGCTTTTGAGCTTATTAATGGTTGCATATCTTTCGTTGTCTCCAGGGAATAAATTTAGTTACCTTACCTTTCCGTTTTTGAATTGCTCTGTAGTGAGCTCATTTATTACTTTTTAATCAAGTAACGGAATGTTTCTTGCATATTTCTCAACATTTGGACCAGTTAAGGCTGATATTTGTTAACACATCGAGATATGAAGATGTTTTGTCCGCATTCTTTCGTCATCAGCTTGATTATAGATTTCTTGAAGTTCTTCGTATTTGATTCTGAAAATTTTTTGTAGATTCGCTGTTTTAAGTATGATAGCATGATCATCTGACATTATATTTTAATCGTATATGTTTTTAAAGCATTGTTTGACGTGTTGTTTTGCCGTACCATAAGTTGGTAGTACGGATTAACACTTACAACATTCATATAGTGGGAGAGTGTCTTCAGCAAAGAAGTGATTGTCTTCGATGTGTGCTGTGTGATTTTCAGCTTTTTGTGCTCTAAGGTGACTGGTGATTGTGTCTATTTCACCACAGGCTGCGCACATGTTACATTGATAGCTGTTTGTTGAGCTGGATATGATGTTGGGAGTTTTTTACGGTTTCAATATAATATCTTTATGAGTTAGACGTCTGATTTCTACGAATTGTTAATTATACTATTAGAATAGCAAAGGAGCTGACTTTGGAAGCAGGTAAAAGTCTTGGTTATTTAATTGTGTTTTTGATAGTTTTCTTTTGGTCAGATCATACATTATTTTTATAAACCAAATTAGATTTGTTGCCAGCTTTAATTCAATTAAATTTCCATTAATAGGGATTGAAACACCAAATAGGTTGTCTATTTGCATGTTGATGGGGGAGATGAGGAAGGTCCAATTATCAGTTGGTTTCTTGATTGCCACTCTAATTTGATTTGGTTGGGTTAAAAGTTTATCTATGCTTTGATTAAAGTCGTTGCTTTGCGCGTTTATTAACCAGCCTGGGAGTACCTCAATTATCCCGAAGTTGGATGAGTATTCTGTATAGGCGTATGGTGTCAGACCTATGAAGAATTTACGTTTTTGTGAGAACTTCTCATCCTCTTTGATATTAACAATGCAAAATTGTCGATCGACTTAATATTGGTTGTTATCTTATTCTAACAAATTTTACAGCGTTAAAATTTAAAGTTTTTATCTAATGCTGACTTGGTGTGGTACATTTTTGGTGCTTTAATCCATTCTTGTCGCATATAGAATTAGTTAATTTTTCAGGTTTGATTCTAAAAGAGTATGGTCTGATGATTGTGTGTTCATAATTTGAGTAGACCCTGGTTTGAACATATTGCTAATGTTCCTAACTTACAAACCTTCAAAGAAAGGACGACTTATTTTTTAAGCGTCCATGTTGTTGAAAGTACTCATTTTATATTTAAAAACTTGTGTACTATCGTTCTCCAGTTCAATAAAATCGTTTTCGTTGGAGAATGGATTTGTGTTCAATTCTTGACTCACAAACAGCTATGCTTTTATTCCTTACTGCACCAAGTCTCTGGTTGCGTCCAATGAGATTTGCTGGATGGATGTAATAGACGAGATTTGTGGAGCGTCAATTTTCGGAGGTGAAAGGTTTCTGGCTTTTTGGACGAAAGCAATGGCTTTATACAGTTCTTTGACATCAATTACCCAAATATCAAATATCTCTGCTTTTTCGATTTTCTTTTCGTTAGAGATTTTACAGCAGAAATTTTGGTGATTACTTTGCGGTTTACGATTTTCTAAATCACGAATATGTTGGGAGCAAACACTGCATTTGCAGAACAATATTTCGGGAATCATTGGACAAGCCGATGCATGTTTCATGTATGTATGGAGAGCGTTTTCATACGTCATTTCTTAATATCTTTTTGTTGGTTTGTATAGATTGAATTTCACATCGTTTACAATGTCAATAATATCGTTACTTAAATCGGTAGTTATATCAAGTTGATATATAGGATTGAATGAGTTGCGTGGATCTTCAACTGTTATCGCTTAGAAGCAAATCGATAGGCACTGTCTTGTGATTTCTTGAAGAACAGTTTGCCCATTAATATTGACTTGGAATAAAGCTTCAAGTTAAAAGTCATTCGAGAGGAATACAGTGATGAGGTCTGAAGATTCAGATTTTTGAGCAATGGCGATATTAGAAAGGTCAATAATTTCGGACAATTATTTGTTTCGGTTTTCATTGCTTATATTAATGAGCCAACCGACACAATATTCTGTTCCATTTTCAATGAAGGGTGTTGGGGTAACTCCTAAAAAGCCCCAGTCTTTTTCAATTTTTTTGAAGCAGAAACATTGGTTAATATTTTCTTGTGTCGGTCCATTGAATATAATTTGAGAAACAGGTGTGATTTTGAGTTTTTCCTGCACAAAGGCAAGGTTTTAGAGTTGTTCCCCGTCGTGGTTAGTGATTAGGTGGGTCCTAAAATCAATAACGTCTAATTTTTCTTAGCTTTGTTCTTCCTTTGTGGAAACCACCCACTTGGTGGACTTCAGCATTTACGAAATATCAAGCGTTTGTATTGTATTTAGGGCCCCGTCAAGTTTTTGGTATTTAATTGTATATTTTTTGTTCAATGTTTGATGGTTTTCTTAAGAGTATTTTTATTCTTCAACAACATACTCCTCGTATTCCAGCTAATGTTCTAAAACCTGACATGATATCATCACTGCCATATCATTGTCAGGTTATGTTAGAATTTTTATACAATTATTTTTACCAATGTGATTTACAGCGTCGAGTATTTAACTTTGGTCGAATATTTTGTTACATTTACAACATTAAATAATGATGGGGATTACTCCTCTGCTGAAACTGAGCTGTGGAATATATTCGTGTTATTCCTTTTTAGCATGTTCAGCCATTTCTGCATGAGATCCTGTAAAACTACATTTGTTACATTTTGGATCAAAGAGGAGAGCATCATTTACCAATAGATTCCATTAATCTATATTCAAAAATTTTTTGCTGGTAAAAAATGGGTTTTCTTTGAATGTACAAGCTAAATCAGTTAAATAATTTGCTGGGTCGATTTATGTAAGTTTGTGCAGTGTTGCTTCTTACATCTAATCATTCAAAATTCTTGTTAGTGTTTTAATTTCATTTGATATTTCGAATGTGTGATCGTTTATTTTATATTTAACATTATCAATAATTAATTCCAATCCAAATACTGGAAGTAGTTCAATCTATTCGAGGCTTAGCAAGTGAATACCTTTATCAGTATACGTGTTAACAGCAATTCTTATGTTAATTGGTGCTAATGTGTCCATCACAAACTGATTCCCCTGTTGTATTTTTGATACATAGAAGCCTGGGAGTAGTAGAATTTCACCTTGATTTGTGCCGACTTTGTAGGCACATGGCGATGCTGAAATAAATGCTGCATCTTTGCCTGAAAATTTGTAGATTGATATCTGATCTTCTTCCACTGATGCGAATAAGGAGTTAATTGTTCGTTTGTCCAGCTGCTGTCTAAGATGTTAAGTGCTCGTTATTAGCTCCTATTAGCTCTGCAGGTGGACTGATTCTTACATTTGGTTAAATATTTTCAATTTCTTGTTGTATGGTTCTTTCTTTGTTGGGTGATCTTTTATTCTTTTGTTCTGGAAGATTTAGTTAACTTCTTCTGCGTATTTATCTACTCTGCCATCCTGTAATCCTCCAGATTTGATTATTTCCTTAAAGTTCAAAATTTTTGAGAGTCGAATTGTGTTTGGGCCAACAATATCATCAATTCCTCTGTAATTTTGAGTCAAAATTTAATTTGGTGAATTTTCATCGCCTCTGTCGCGTTTTGAAAATTTCAATTCATTTATTGGTATGGTCATATTAATTTTACAGAGGACCGACACGAACGCGGAATTGGAGTGACCATGAAAAATAATTTATAGTTTTACTATTCAGTTATAGTTGAGCACTAAACTATTTTAGTTTCATCAATCCTCAATATCATCACCAACCACCCCCATACATCTTTGATAAAGTTGGAATTAATTAGTCCCATCAACAAACTACCCTTTAGAGCAATGCA
>SAAR01000948.1 GCA_009916335.1 Erysipelotrichia bacterium
CCAGTGCGAAAAGTAGTGACAAAAGTGCTAAAAGTCGGGGTTGTAGGGGCAAATTCAGGGGTAAAATGGGCAAATGTAGTGAAAGTCAGGGATAAAATGACCGAAACTGATGAAAAACGAGTGAAAAGTAATGATTTTAATATAATCGGCGACTGGAATCACTGGTATACCAGACCCATATATAATATAAAAGTGCTTTGGAGCGGACCCAACTAATATCATTAATATATGTGCTTTAGTCTATGATATAATAAGTTATCAAGTTAGTCCCCAAATATAAGTTGATATTGAGTTTGAAAATTAAAAAATAGTTTTAAAAATTTCATTGTTGTTTATGACTCTATTCAACTGTAGTCTTTTATGTGAAAAAGAAGTTCTTCGGAGATGTACTGTATAGTACAACGACACTATCAGATCTGTCCTAACCCTCTTGGTTATGGAAGTCATTTTAGAATAAAAAATTTTCAGAAGGAAAACTATCCCGTTAACTGAATAGTTCCAATGTCTATTAATGTGTAACAGTTCGAGTATTGTAAATACAAAGCGATTGATCTTGAGTGTCTTGGACCTTCTTCAAATAAAAATTTTTATTTCAAAAAAATTACACGGTGTGTAGCTTCAAACTTTATCCAAAACTAATCCTTTAATTATAGAGCTCCTCAGTGGTAAGTACTATAACTATTGTGGCATACCAGACTTTGACCTATTTGTAAAATTTTCCAAAAATTCATCATAAAAATTTTTATACTTAAAAAAATAATCGCAACCGGATAAAGTATGTGATCGAAAGGGGGATTGGATACACTATGTACGAATAACAATAAAATAAATATAAGAACATTTTCACCTGGGATTTTTTTTCTTGACAGGTCTATGTTTGAAATCCGTTTTAGTTATGTATTGGAAGCCTTCTTTTTAGAATTTTACAGCGTTGTTGCAACATAAATCAAACTCAATCAACTCACCGTTAAATAGACGTTCATATAATTCAAGAACATTAATACCAAGTTATTCGGCTTTATATGTTATACATTCATTGGATAGACCTTTAGCTCTAATGTGATAGTCGTATACAATTTACTTTGATTTTTGCTAAACTACTAAACGATCTACATAAAACTTTTTGCCTAGAAATATGCTCTTATCTGCGTATAATACTGTTCCTTTCTTACTTTCGAAGTCTGGATGGAAT
>SAAR01000949.1 GCA_009916335.1 Erysipelotrichia bacterium
CTAAAGAACCATTCACCAAAGTGCATGACAGTTGGAGTAATCTCAGACCTATTCCGTCTTTGTTTAGCGCCCCACTGTGTCAATCTGTTTCTTTGCTGCTGCATCACGCGAAGAGCAAGCCCAACAGTTACCGTGAATGTCATGATTTTCAACCATAATTGATCGGGCGATAAAAGGTGGAAAAAGGGAACCACCCAGTTAATCAGCCTCAATACATCAATAAGCAACGTGGCAAGCAACAAGTAAAAAAAGATGGTAAAATATACCATAATAAATTAATAGGAGTTTAAAATGGTAATAGCTCAACAAGAAAAAGTAACCATTACTCTACCTACTCAAATTAAAGAAGAGGTAGCGAAGCTTAAAGATGAGATGAAAATCTCAATGAATAGTATCTATCAAACTGCAATACAAGAGTATGTAAAGCAAAAAAATAGAGAAAAATTAAGACTTGAAGCATCACAAATGGTAGAGGAGTATAAAACAAATCCTGAAATGATAGAGCTTTGTAATTTTGAGGAGGATATAGTTGAATACTAAAGATATTTATTTAGTCGATCTCAATCCTACAAAAGGTGCCGAAATCAATAAAGCTAGACCTTGTATTATTGTCAGTAATGATGATGTTGGGGTATTACCCTTGAAAATAGTTGTACCTTTAATTGGCTACAAAGAGCATCATAACAAAAGTTGGCTAGTTAAAATAGAACCAACTAAAAATACAGGGCTATCAAAAGACTCAACAGCTGATCCTATGCATATTCGTTCGGTTTCGCACGATAGAATATTAAAAAAGATTGGCTATATTGATGATAGCACTTATTTAAAGTTAAAAGAAGCTCTTAAGGTAGTATTAGATCTTCAGTATGCGTAAGCTTTGAATTCTAAACTTTTTAGGATTCTAATTATCTTCTTTTCATTAAATTAAAACACCACTTCAAACTAAACTTGGGAGAGTTATACATTTTCCCTATATGGGTTTGGTGTTATGTAAATTCTTCCATTTCAAAAAATTAAATCAACTATTGTAATCTCATAAATTGTCACTATCAAAGGGATAATTAAGTTTGTTGCAATGTACAAAGGAATTAAAAATGGCTAGATTAGCTTGTGAAACAAAAATGGGCTTTTATCCAACGGATATAAAAACCATTCAAAAAGTAATTGACAAAACTCTGCTTTTTCCTGAATC
>SAAR01000950.1 GCA_009916335.1 Erysipelotrichia bacterium
TGAAAATGATATTTGGGAATTATTAATTCAAAAATTCCTTATATCCGATGAGATTTACGAAACTTCAGAAATGGAAACAAATGGAGGAAATTCTGTTTTCATAAAAAGTAAAGGCAAAAGAATAGAGATACAAAATGTCTTCAAAGGTGAAGATGATTATAATAGACAAATTCTTAAACTTTGTAAAAAAGTTAATCCTTTTTATGATAGTAATGAATTACCAAAATACATTTTTGAAGGAAGATTAAATCTAAGAAATAAATATGGGACAATAGTAAACACCGCTCGTTGCCATATTGTAATGCCCCCAGCTTGTGATGTTCCACAAGTTACTATCGCAAAAAAAACTACTTCTCTTACAACATTAGATATAATTCAATCTTCTGGTTCTATGACCATTCAAATGAAAGATTTTGTAAAGGCTTGTTTAAAATGTAATTTAACAACTGTATTATCAGGTTCTTCTGGTGCAGGGAAAACAACTTTTACGGAAGCTATGACAAAAGAGTGGCCTTTAGATATACGTGTCGGTGTTGCAGAAGATTCCCCCGAACTAAATCTTATACAAGAAAACACTACTTACCTTAAATCAGCGCCTCGTCAACCAGGTCAAGATATAAAAGATGAAGCAAACCTTGACTGGTGTGTTCAACAACTTAACCGTATGCGTGTAGATAAGATTATTGTAGGGGAGACACGTTCTAAAGAATTTTTCTATTTTTTACAAGCGGCAAATAGTGGTTGTGAAGGTTCTTTAACAACAATTCACGCCTCAGACCCTAAAATGTGTTTACAAAAAATGACACAATTCTCTGTGATGGCAATGCCACAACCAATAAGAACCGCAAACAAATCTATTGGGACTACAATAGATATAATAATTCAATTAGTTAGATTATTGGATGGTAGATATAGAGTTGCTTCAATTGAAGAAGTTACAGACACCCTAGGAAATGATGATTCGGCAACTATTGCTACTACAGCCTTATGGAAGTATGATGAAGCCACTGACAGGTGGGAAAATAAATCTTACAATATGAGTGATAAATTAAGAGTTAAAATAGAAGCTTATGGAATAAACATAAAATCATTTATGTAAGGGAGGAAAAATGAATAGAAGCACATTAAATAACTATATTTTAATTGGAATAAGTGCCGTTTTAGCAATCGTCATTATTAGTGTTATTA
>SAAR01000951.1 GCA_009916335.1 Erysipelotrichia bacterium
GCATGGTAGATTAGCTTTTTCACAAATCATGGCATAATACGGTAATAGTGAATCAACAAATCCTGTGATAATACCATCTATTTTTTCATGTTTGATCAGCGCAGTAACAGCATCAACATCCATCGCACTAACCATAAAACTAGCATCAGCAATTTTTTTAGCTGGTGAATCCTCAAGGTAATCTGTAACATATACTTTGATGTTTCTTGCTTGAGCATGCTTTACTATTTCTTTCGCAAGCACAACGCCACCTAATACTAAAAGCTTCTTATTAGTAAAATCCATCTAGTTCTCCCTTCTTTTTTTATTGTTGTTAATCAATAAAGCCATGTTGCGAAAATACATCGTAATATAATTTTGCCATGTTATCATTACGTTTATACTCAACCATTTTTCGACCAGAGATACCATGTTCAACCAATAACTGTGGATTATCCAGATATTTTCTTATTGCTTGCACAAAAGCATCAACACTTAATTCACAAATAAAACAGTTAACATTATCGATTGAATGTCTTTGAATGTTATTAATGCGATCACTTATCACAAGTCCCATGCCAGATGCTTTAGCTTCAATAATTGAACCATTACCATTTGAATAACCACATGGTAAAATCAAAATGTCTGCCATTTTGTAACATAAATGCATATCATCCCAAGAGGCAATTTGATCTAAAAAAGTAACATCTTTAAGATTGTTATCAGTAATATAATTTACACATGCACTTCTTAAACTACCTTCATTGTTCATATGTAATGTAACACTTGGGTAGTTTTCTTTTATAACCTTATATATCGCAAGCGCCATTAGTGGATGATAACGTTCAACCAATCGATTCGCAAACAATAAAGTAAACTTATCATTTGGTTTTTTGATTCTTATAGGATGGTTGTAGTATCTTTCAATATCTTGCGGATAAGGCAAACTGATCACTTTGTTTTCTTCAAATTGAAATTCCTCGATAAGTTGTTTTTTTGCACTTAAACCCATACCGATATATAAATCGACCTTATTAAACAAGAAATGAACCAATTTTAGTGTTTTTTTCGCGTTTTCTTTTGTAAGTAGCGTTTCACCAGTCTGCTCTTCTGTTACTAAAGCATATCTTGCAGGTTCTGTCATAATCGCAACCTTAGCTTTAAGCATGTGTGCCACGATAACACCAAATACATGCCATGCCATAAATC
>SAAR01000196.1 GCA_009916335.1 Erysipelotrichia bacterium
CTATAAATATTACTATGAATGAGCCTATAACAACTCCTGCAAGTGTTCCTCGCAAGCGCCAGGCTTGAACAGCCATGGACCATAAGAAAAAAATTAAAATTATGGCCCCTGCTAACCCGTAGTTACCCAGCAAATGGAAGTATGTACTATGCGGATTGTTAAAAGGTAGCGGAAGTTTTTTATACCCATCTTTTTTCCAGCGGTGAATGAATCCATTCGTACCTGCACCAACCAACGGGCTTTCTTTAAAATTACTCCATGATACTTTCCACATTTCAAACCTGTGACCAAGAGGTGTATTCACAACTCCTTTTTCATATTGCTGAACCTGCTTTATTCTAAAACCTTTAATTCCAGCATCAAGTACTCCGCAACAGCGTATCCTAAGCCACCTATTTCTCAATTCACCATCACTCGAATCTCGCAAAGCTTTTAGAGAAATATCACAGTTTACAATAGCATCAAAGTCAAGCTCTTCAGTTGAGCTGTTCCTTGCATACACATGCTTAACCTCTAAATCATAAGTTTCCACCCAACCAGAATAGAAACCCAATTCTTTTCTATGCATAACTACAAATTTATCACTAGCATCAAACAATTGATTATAAAATTTGTTCTTTACATATTTTGTGAATGAAGCCATTTCTTACCGCTCCCATAATTATTCAAATAAGTCTTCTATTGCTCGCCAAATATCGTGATCTCTCAAATCTTTGTCTTTGTCATAGTCAGTGTTACTATAAACAAGCCTGCTACTCTCTGGGCGAACGAAAGCAAACTTCTTATCTTTTGCAAAATTTTCTATATAATCTTTAGCTGCTTCAAATTTTGCTCTTGAATAATCATCAATATCTGTATTGTTTTCCGTGGTCAAAGCTATGATACTCCCATTTTACTTTATCTAATTGTTCTAACCATTGCTCAAATAATATTTCAGGACAAGACTTTCCAACCCAGTTATCCTCAGAATATCCCTCATGCAATATTTTTCTTCATATTAAAGTATATGAAGATATTTTTGAATATCTTGTTCTCTACCCAATACTCCCAATCCATTTTGACTTTAAATTAAGTTTTAAATTTATCTTTTGTCCTAGATTATCCCTTTAACTCTGGTACATCCTCTGGCAATAATTTTTCCAATAAATTCTTATCTAATTCTTCATGAGCGTCTCGTACAAGTCTTTTAGCTTGGTTCATCGTAATATCATCAAACAAATTACGCACCACTCGACCGTTAGCAAAGTTTCCATTTTTTCCATCTAGCTTGTTTTGAAGCCATAGTCTAACTTTTTCAATCATCACTTCATCAACAGAATAATCACTTTCCTCACAAATATTCTTAAAAATTTTCACTAGCTCATCAATCGAATAATCTTCAAAAAAAATAAAGCTATTAAACCTTGATTTCAAGCCAGGATTTGACTCAAAAAATTGCTCCATGAGATCTGTATAGCCTGCCACAATCACGACTAAGTCGTCTCTATAATCCTCAAGTGCTTTCGTGAGTTCTGTCAAGCTTTCTTTACCATAGCTGTCTGTATGATTATTTTCTGTGATACTGTAAGCTTCATCTATAAACAAAACTCCACCTTTTGCACGATTGATAAGTCGCTTAACTTTGATTGCCGTCTGTCCCTGATACTCTGCAATCAAGTCAGTACGACTCGCTTCGATAAACTGTCCCTTACTCAATAAACCAATCGCTTTATACATATGCCCAACGATTCGAGCCACTGTAGTTTTACCAGTACCGGGATTTCCTAGAAATGCCATGTGCAAGGTTCTATTGGATTTCGCTAAACCTTTTTTTGTTCGTAAGTGTTGAATTTGATTGTATGTAATTAAATCCGTCACTTGACGTTTAACGTTTTCCAAACCAACTAAGGTATCTAAATTATGTAAGAGTTCCGGCAAAGAAAAATTCGCTTCTTCCTTTAAAACATCGACCATGTTTTCAATTTGTTTTGAACCTAAAAAGGTAAATAAAAGTTCTCTCGCTTCATTTAGGAATTTTGAAGTTTTTGGAGAATTTATTTTCTTTTGCTCTTCACCTATTTTTTTTAAAAACAGAAGGCTCGCTTGTCCTGCTATGTCTGTGGCAATTTCTGCTACAAGCTTTTCAAACTCATTTTCCGTACCATAGATAATGTCGAGTTTTTTCGCTTCCTTCTCTAGCTTAATTTTGTAGCTCTCTGAAATCATTAAATTACCTCACTAAGTATCAATACGAGCAAAATGATAAATGCAATAAATGAGATTATTGCGAGAAGTCTTGTTCTTTTCAGTTGATTTTGGAAATATTCTTTCAGTTCATTCAATTGTTCTTCCATTTCTGAGTGGATACTTTTGACTTGAGTTAGACTTTCATTTTGATTTTCTTCAATCTTTTTAGCAATTTTTGCAAAAGCTTCATCTCTTGTGCTTTTCAGCTCGTCTATCATTTCTAAGTTGGATTCTTCCAGTTTTTTAACTGTATCATCTAGGTTCTCCAATTTGTCATCAAAACCTTTTTTCTGATTTAGAACTATCTTATTAATATCAGAGCTGAGAGTTTCAACTTTAGATTCCGTTTCACTCTGAATATCTTTTAGATTTTGGGTCACTTGCAGAACGGAGGCATCAGTTTCTGTTTTTTGAGCTTCCATCTCTTTTGATAAGGATTCATCAAAATTTCTAATCGTATCCGATAAATCATCTAATTCTGTTTTTAGCGTTTCAATTTCACTACTTACAGTTATGATTTGCTCAGAAATCTTATTATTTTCTTTTTCAAGTTCCTGGCTCTTCACATAAAAATCTGAGTAAAGCTTATCTACATCTGTAATATGTTCAATTTCATCAAGTTTTTCTTTATGAGTTATCAATAATTGGATGACTTTTTTATGACCTTGAACCAATTGATCGTTTTCTATAACTAAATCTTTTATGTCATCTTGTGCTGTCTTAACTTTTGCGGCATTTTTCTCAGCTTTAACTGACGCTTCATGTGCTTGATTAGAAGCCTTTACAGCTCCTGCCAGAGAAACATTTACCAGTCCTAAAGTTTCAATAATTGAAGTATATACTGAGCCAAATTCTTGAGTGGTTTTTTTTATTGCTTGATTTTGCCCAATTAACTTACTTTGAACCTTTGAGGTAAAATTATTTAATTCTTCTCCCGTAACTTTATAATCAAACCGACCAAAAAGTCCCCCCTTTACCGCAACCGTCGGCAAATTTTCACTTGAATTAATACTTCGGACTAAGGAATTTATCTCCTTTTTCTTTTTCTCTAATTCATTGACCTTCTTGGCGAGCTGGAGACTAGTATAACCAGTATTTTGCTCTACAGTCTGCTTCTTTTCTTTATTATCACACGCAACTATTGTGTTACTTTGAGCTTTTTTATTTCGTGAGTTACTCTTTGTTTTTTCTACAATTTTATTATCTTTTTCTGTTGTTTTAGAAAAATTAATTTGATAAAAATACTTTCCAAACCGATAATCCTTAGCCAAAAATCCTTCCTTCACAAGAACATCGATAAGGTAATAAATTTCCTGCCAGCCTTGGATTTCCACATAAGCATTTATATCTAACATATTTAGGTCTGCTTTCTCAAACGAAGAACCTTTTGGATATGCCAACGAAAGAAAAACTTTTAATTTATTTAATTTGTCATTATTCATAATGTCCCCTTATTTCAACAGATCTATAGTCAGAAAAATTTGGGAAGTGTCCTGTGTTATCTATCTTGTTAAAATCTTTTACTACGATGTATTTTGTTTTATACATACCATTATCTCTTACATCTGGAAATCTCACAACAAATCATCCAATACCTTAGATAGACTATCTAGTTCTTTTTGTTGTCTATCTAATTCACTTTTATTTTCAGATATAAAATCTATCTTCGAGATTTCTATATTGTCGTTGTCAGAAATTCTTTTGAGTGCTGCCCTAGCGTTTTCTTGAGTCTGCTGAATGAAATTTTGGGTATTTCTTCTCTTTACTTCTATTTTAGCTCCAGCCACAGCAATCTGTTGTTCTTGTAGATTTAAGATCTCATTTTGCTTAGCGATTATTGCTTTAGATGACTCTTCTTTCAGTTTATTATCAATGAACTTATCGATCTCCCTCATGATAAGCATGCTAATAATCGCCATCACTATCCCACTGATCAATAGCCCAATCATATCTGCAATACCACCAGCAGCTAACGCCGGAAAAACAGCAACTAATCCTTTACCAACCACTTCACTCAAAGCGATGGTACCAACTGTCGCAAGCCCCGTAACTACAATTTTTGAAATTCCTGACATCATCTCAACTGAGGACTCTCGCTTGTGATTAGGACTTTTCATATAAGTCATGACATCTTTCACGGTTTTCCAGCTTTGTTTGAGGAAGGTAATAGCTTTATTAATAACTGTTACGACCTCCCCAAAGATTGCGGTTACAACGGTCGTCACAGCCGTTCTCGTAGATTGGAAAAGATTCTCTTTTAGGTTTCTAATAAAGTTTGACAAAGCAGATTTGAAATGATCCATCAGAGTATTCAGTTTCCGCCCTTTTTCTTTGATCCAAATAATCATTTCTTTTAGAACTTCCTTGACAAAGCCTGCCAACAAGGACATCAGAACTGCTTTTCCTGCACCTTTTAGTATCCTCACGCCTTCATCACGACGGGAAGCTTTGCCCAGTTCTTCTATCTCGTCTTTTCCTGCTTGTTCCGCATTTTGTTTGGCTTGTCTAGCTTCGTTATCTTTCTTTCTTAGTGCCTTTTCTTGATTATCAGTAATTCCCCAAATCTCTTTTGGTGTTTGCCCGTTAGCATTGGGATGGTTCAGCCAATCTTCCATTGACAAATCCCCTTTAGATTGATTCCAAGCACTGTTTATTTCATTGAGGTTTTGCGGACTGTTTGCAAAAGCAATTCTTGCATCTTCCGACATATACAAATTAGCAGCTGGATCCCTCATCAGCTCTCCTGCTGACATAGTATGATCCATATCTGTCCCACGCTCTTTTGACCCACTTGGTCTATTTTTATCATAGGGTGTACGAGCCCCTTTAACAAGATTTTCTTTAGTTTTCCCAGAGCGGTCTGTATGATATCTGATATTCCCTTGAGCATCTTTTTCAAAGTTGCTTTGCATGGCTTCATGCTTTTGCTGATATTCCCCAGCATGTGGATTGTGCTCTGCAAATTTTCCATCAGCAAAATTGTCCACGGTTTGGAAGTGTGCATCCCTGCTTAAATCAAGGTTCAAACCACCATTGTTACGAATGAAATCTTCGCCAAACTGTTGTGCAATATTATTATTAAATCCTTCCACAGCAGCATCAATAACCGCATTCACCAAACTTTCTGGCGTGCCGATTTTATCACGCTGTTCCTTTATCACTTCCAAATCAGCAATTTGATCTTCTAATTGTTGAGAAATCAAATCCTCCATTGCCTCAAAGTCAAAGTCTTTTATAGCTTCGTTCTGTAGCATATTTTCGTTAGCCATAATAAAGCTCCTTGTCAAATATTTGTTACTTTCATTATACTACGAAAACCTTTCCAAGAAAGAAACAAAAAATAAATAAAAATATTAAATAATTGACTTGAGAAGTCAATTATTCTTTCGAATATGTATTCATTCCTAAACTCATTTCGTAATAAATAGCTCTATTAACCCTATTCATAATTGACCTGAGAAGTCATGGGAAAGCCTTTTTATCTTTAGTAGAATAAGATTATGCAAGGTAACTTGTAAATAAAAAATAGTCCAAATACAAATATGATGCGCATCAAACGGACGGACTGAAACAAATAGTGAACTGACATTAGTCGTTTGCTCACTATTCTGATTCTCCGTTGTTTTGATGTGCTTTTTTGTCAAACCCTGAGCTTGTTTCTTTCCGTTCTAAGACGAAAGGAAACAATTATGAGCAAAGTAGAAGACAAACGTGATGAATTAATTGAGAAATCTGCAAAACGTGACGAATGGGATGAAGTGCTCCGCCTGCTTGACCACCCGCTCGCAAACGCAGAACGTAAAGACCGAGCGTATGGACTTTTGAGTCTTCATTGGAATATTGGGACAGCCGATAACCTACAAATTGAATTAGGGGACGAAATTTCCGATTCTGGTCTTAATCCATTAGAATCCTTGATTCAAAGCGAACTAAAAAAGGAACAAGTCAATCCATTTACTGCTTTTCAAACTTTTGATGAAGTAGATCGAGTAGGGCATAATAGAGGAAGTAGAGTTACTAATATATATCTCCATGTAACTCAAAAGACAAAAGACACAATCACACCTCTAATTGATTCATT
>SAAR01000197.1 GCA_009916335.1 Erysipelotrichia bacterium
TTCCCCATACGCTCATCATTCATGAAAACCATCTCCAATCATACTCACATTGTCGCAAAGACGATCCAACAAAGAAATAAGCAAACGTGCTTCTTCATCACTTATATTCTTTAACATACGTTCACTACTTTCCCCTAAAATAGTAATAATCGTAGTAATCATTTTTTCGCCTTTTTGACTTAAGCTAATATCCCTTGCTCTTTTATCCTTTTTTGAACATGTTTTATATATATACTGTTTTTCTTCTAATACTTTAATCAAACGTGATATTCTGGCTTTATCCAACAACATTTTATGAGCTAATTCTTCTTGTGTTAATCGTTTCTCTTTCGATAAATGCAATAGCACATTCGCTTGTACATAGCTAAGTTCAAATGCCTTTAAACGCTCATTCGCAAAACAGCGATGATGCTTCATTAAATAAGATAAACGTTTTCCTACTTTACGATCCATACACTACCTCCTAACTTTTGTTATTATAGATAGATATAGTTGATATGTCAACTATATCTATCGACAAAATTCCCCTCCCTTTAACGCCACTAAAAAAAGACATTTAGAAATGTCCTTTATGTTTAATTTAAACCATGATAATTTTTATATAAATCGTTTTTACTTACCCCATATTCTTTAGCGACCTTTTTGATCGCTTCTTTACTTGATAAGCCTTCACTTATATAATCATCAATATGAGAAGATAATTGAACTGCCGAAACGACATCTTTTTCTTTTGTACACCCTTCCACAATAACAACCATTTCTCCTTTTAAGCTATCCACAATTTCTAACACTTCACTAATTGTGCCTCGAATAAATTCTTCATGTTTTTTTGTTAATTCCCTTGCCAAACAAATGTTGCGATTTCCTAAAACTTCTAACGCTGCATGTAGCATTTTTTCAATGCGATGCGGTGCTTCATATAAGATGATTGTATATGGTTGATCCTTTAATTCATGTAAAGATTGCATACGTTCTTTTTCACTATTGCCTAAAAACCCATAAAAGATGAAAGGCTGTGGTGATAAGCCACTTGCAACAAGAGCATTTAACGCTGCATTGGCTCCTGAAATTGGGACAACATTGTATCCTGCTTGAATGACTAAATTAACAACATAAGCTCCTGGATCAGATAGTAATGGATAACCAGCATCACTTACTAAAGCGATGTTTTTTCCTTCTTCCAATAGTTTCAATAATCCATTGGCACTTTCTTTTTCATTATGTAGATGATGAGCAATACATCTTGTGCCAATATTAAAATGTGTTAAAAGTTTCATCGTATTTCTTGTATCTTCTGCGGCAATCACATCAACTTCTTGCAATATTTCAATCGCACGAGTACTCAATTCATTTAAATTACCAATCGGTGTCGCTACTAGATAAAGCGTAGCCACTTCATTTTCAAAACTTTTTTGTCGTTTCATTAGCGATTAGTAAAATCTATGTCAGGCCATAATTCTTCAAATGATAAAAACCTAACATCTTCTCGATTCTCAATTTTTGCTTCTTTGGTAATTACATTCATACTCGTAACACGATAAATTTTACCCTCATAAGTAATCTTTGAATTTAATTTCGGTAATCCTTGTCGCATTTCTTTATATTGTTCATCTTCAAACTTTAAACAGCATTTTAATTTTCCACACTGTCCTGATAACTTTTGAATATTTAATGCCAATAATTGATTTTTTGCCATATTGATAGAAATCATATCAAAATCATTCATAAACTTAGCACAACATAGCTCTCTACCACACTGTCCTAATCCACCAACCATCTTTGCTTTATTTCTCGGTCCAATTTGACGTAGTTCAATACGGCAATGAAATCTTGTCGCTAGCACTTTTAATAACTCTCTAAAATCAACTCGCTCTTCTGCTGCATAAGTAAAAATCAACTTAGAAGAATCCAATGTATATTCTGCTTCAATTAAATTCATATCTAAATTTAACTGTTTAATTTCTTTTTGACAAATCAACAGTGCTTCTTTCGCTTTTTCAGCGTTATCAAAATATTTTTGAATATCCTTTTCACTGGCTTTACGCACAACTGGTTTTAATTCAAACTGTTTATTCTGATATTCCTCATAAGGAATACTCGCTTTCGCAATGACTCCTAATTCATTACCTCGCACTGTTTCGACAATGACCTTTTCATTTACTGTATAAATATCTTCATCACAACCAAAAGAATACGCTCTCGTATCTTTAAAATGTACAAATGCAATATATTTATATGTTTTGCTTTTTTTCGCATTGTTATTTTCCATCACTAACCTCCCATTTATATAAGAATTGATCTACCAGTAATGGTATATTTACTGAACGAACAATTTTATCCTTACTCTCTACACAAATCATGTGTATTTTGTCCAAATCTAATTTTAACATGATTTCTCCACTTTTTCCCCATATACGAATAATTTCTTCTTTTTTATATAAGTAACAATCTCGACACAATAAGGAAAGTATATCTAAAAAGGTTGTCAACACATAACGATCATTACGTTTGCTTTTATTAAAACCTTCATTTTGTAAAAAGATTTTTGCATAGGCAAAAGCATTTAATTGTTCTTTTAAAAAGTTTTCAAATAAATAAAAGGCATGCTGAAACTCATCACTTTCAAAACGTTCTAATGCCTGTTCTTTATTCACGCATATACGAGATAGAATATGGGCTTCACACCCACCCATTTCCTCTTTTAATGTCTGTTCTAATTCCTCCGTATTATTTTTATAAAAAGGAATAACTTGACATCTTGATACGATCGTTTCTAAAAGACGATCACTATGTTCACTAATCAAGATAGCCATACTATCGCTTTCTGGTTCTTCTAAAAATTTAAGCAAACTATTCAATGCCTCTTTTGTGGCATTTTCCACACCATCTAAAATGTATACTTTTTTTCCTTTCGTTTCTAGCTTTGTTTTAGAAAAACGTTCTTGCACTTCCATAATCTCATTTTTCTTAATGCTCTTTGTTTTCCCATCAATATAGATTAAATCGGCATATCCACCATTTACTACATGCTGACACATCGCACATGTTTCACAAGCAAATCCATCTTGCTCACACAATAAGCTTTGCACGAGTAAATATGCTGTTTCTAACTTAGGTGTTCCTTCTTCCCCAGTAAATAAATATGCATGGGCTAGTTGTTTTTTTAATAACGCATTTTCTAAAATACGATAAGCAATCGGTTGATTTCTCTTTATTTCATCATGTATCATCTTATTTGATTAACTCCTTGATAAGAGCATAGGTATCTGCAAATACGCTCTCTACATCTTGTGTGGCATCAATACTATGAATCCGTTTAGGAAAACGGGTTAAGACTTCTTCGTATCCTTGTGCCACTAAACGATGAAACTTTTCTCCTTCTTTATCTAAGCGATCTTTTTCACCTCTTGAGGCAACCCTAGATAACCCTGTTTCTACATCAACCTTTAAATAAATCGTTGCATCAGGCATATGATTTTCAATCGCAAACTGATTTATTGCATATACTTCTTCTATTCCTAACCCTCTAGCAACACCTTGGTATGCAAGCGATGAATCAATAAAACGATCACATAGTACAATTTTATTCGCTTGTAATGCTGGTAGCACCTTTTCCACTAAATGTTGCCTTCTTGCTGCTGCATATAATAACGCTTCACTACGAGCGTCCATACTTGTATTTTTAGGATCTAGTAAAATAGTTCTTATCTGTTCCGCAATCGCAATTCCACCAGGCTCTCTAGTAAAGATTATATCATAACCTTCCTTTAATAACGCTTCATAGATTCGATTAGAAATCGTTGTTTTCCCACATCCATCATTTCCTTCAAATGTTATAAATTTTCCACTCATATACGTCCCTCACAATATATTTTATTATACCATAGTCCAAATAGAAAAAGGCACCTTTGTTGAAGAATGCCTTAGGAAAAGCGAATTTATCACTCTTAGATAAAAAGATAGGAATTTATATACGATGAAAATTGCTTTTATTCTTGATGTTCTGGAATATAACGTATTTGATTTTGGTAAATACGGTAAAAGAAATAAATTGACAATAACAGTGAAACAAGCTCTGCGATTGGATAGGCAAGCCACACTAAATCAACATTCCCTGTTAATGACATCACATAAGCAACTGGTAGTAACACAACAAGCTGTCTAGCGACAGATACGATTAAAGAGCATGTTCCATGATTCAACGCTTGGAAAGTAGTACTTAAAACGATGCTTGCACCTGCTAGTAAAAAATGGATCGCTATGATTCTAAGTCCTGATACCCCAATTGTAAGCATCTGTTTTGATGGATTAAAAAAGGACAATAAGAATTGTGGAAACAGCTCAAACAATGCTAAACCAATACACATAATCCCAACGGCATAGATGATTCCTAATCTGATTGTATCCATTATTCTCTTTTTCTTCAATGCTCCATAATTAAAAGAAATAATTGGCACTAACCCATTGTTTAAACCAAAAATAGGCATAAAGATAAAACTTTGTAGCTTAATATAAACACCGAAGAACGCTGCTGATGTTTTTGTAAAACCCATTAGGATTTGATTCATTCCATATGTCATTAATGAAGATATACTTGCCATGATAATACTTGGAAATCCTACCTTATAAATATTTTTAATTGTTGTTAATGAAGGTCGAAAGTTTCTTATTTGTAGATCGATATCATGATTCACTTTATGATTAAAATAAAACGATAATAACGTCGCTACAATCTGTCCAATCACTGTTGCTAACGCAGCTCCTGCAACTCCCATTGCAGGCAAACCAAGCAACCCAAATATTAAAATCGGGTCTAAAATAATATTGATGATTGCTCCACTACCTTGTGTTAACATCGTATAAAAGGTTCTTCCTGTTGCTTGTAAGATACGTTCAAACGTAATTTGTAAAAAGATCCCAATTGAAAATATAGTACAAATACTTAAATATTGTGTTCCATACTCACTAATTTGTTCTCCTGCATTTTGCATATCAAAAAAAGCACGAGTACCAAAAATACCAAAAAGAACAAAGACAAGACAACTAAGAATTGCTAGAAAAATACCATTACTTGCTGCTTTGCTTGCCCCTTCACGATTTTTCTGTCCTAAATTTCTCGCCAACAACGCATTAATCCCTACACCTGTCCCAGTCGAAACAGCAATCATTAAATTTTGCATAGGAAAGGCTAATGATACTGCTGTTAGTGCATCTTCATTAATCTGTGCGACAAACATACTATCGACAATATTGTATAACGCTTGAATTAACATGGAAATCATTATTGGTAATGACATTGTAATTAGTAATTTATTAATTGGCATAACGCCCATTTTATTTTCTTGCATTGTTAATCCTCCAATCAAATATCATTATTTTACAGGAAAGGGTAGTAATTAACAACACTATTTTTTAATCATCATATTCTTTATTGTTGCATTAACGCAAACTAATAGAAACGAAATCAACAAAATGTACCAAATAGATAACCAAACTTATGTAGAAGAATGGAAACATTGCAATTTTACTTTTACGATTCATCTTCTTTAACAACAACATCATAAGTGCATAAAGACCAGCTAGTAAATAAGCAAAGCACATAGTAAAGATAATGCCCCACATACCTAATAGAAAACCCATACAACTACTAAATAAAATATCTGCCTCACCAATGCTGTTCGCTTTAAGTTTATAAATGACAAGTAGTGGTATACTAACAATAAAGATTGCACAAATACGATCTAACCACACAATCTCATTTGTTGTAAATGCCAATAAAATAGCTAAACAAGCAATGATACCCATCGCTTTTAATGGAATATGATGTGTTTTCATATCAACTACACTTAAAATCATCATAACACTTAATAAACAAAAATAGAAAAGTCCTTTTACTTGATCACCATACAAGGAATACACAAACAAGAAATTAATTACCCCACTCATTTCAATTAAAGGATAGCGAGCATCTAGTTTGTGCTTACAATAGCGACATCTTCCTAAATGAAACAGATACGAAACAACTGGTAATTTATCTTGCCATTTTAAAGGGTGATGACAATGAGGACAAACCTCCTTTCCTCTACACTTGTACAAAATAAGATCAATTACATCATTGTAAATAGCACCAATAAAAAAAGATAAAACATACATAATAATTACTTCTAATGTTATATTCATAATAAATACCTCCTACTAACATATATGCCAAAATTTCAAAAATTGTTAAAAATTTATAAGAAAATTTTATTTTTACTGTACTTATAAAAGATTCACATCTATTTATTTTTAAATATCAGC
>SAAR01000952.1 GCA_009916335.1 Erysipelotrichia bacterium
ATATAATATTTATAAACGTATTTCATTCCACTTCTTCCTCAAAATTAATAGTCATTATAGCAATTATGAATGAAGAAAAGAAGACAGAGATCCAAACAGTTGATTTTATACATGAAATTGGAAAAAGATATGTTAGTCAATTTCCTAACTGTAAATACAGTCGCAAAAGCAGTGCTTTAAACTATTTGTTTGGTCATTATCTTAAAAACCACAAAGAACATTATTATATGGTTTATTGTAGTAAATCTCTATTGTTATGTGAACAACAAGGTTTGTCTGATGCGTTGTGTTGCCCACTCACTCGATCTTTGCATTAAAGATTACTGTTAACACTATGGGTTGAAGGACAAATTGACTAATTTATTTTATGAACTCGGTATAGCCGTTAAAATTGTTCCAACAAGGTGGACAAGTTATTCAGAAGCATTAAAAACTTTAGCCAACCTCAAAAAACTCAAAGGTGATAATGTGACGCATTATAAAATTATTGCAGAAGTTACTAAGGCAATATTGATCATTGAGTCGAACGATTGCTCTTTTATAATGTTCAATAATGTGATGGCAGCACTCAAATAATTTTTTGAAAGCATAATTGAGCTATCAGAGTCAACATAACGTAATTAAATACTATCATAAACTGATCCAACTCTAAGATTTTACAAAAAAATGTAAGCCAATATTGAAGAACGCTAATCTGAGTACATGGATATCCCATTTTCAATTGTGAGATTAAATAACATGTTTTTAACTGATGCACAAGTTGAAAGAACAGAATTTATGGAACTTCATACCAAAGTCTTTGCTAAACTTGGTCTTGGAACAGATTATGGGTCTGAAATCTTCGATATACTGGTTGATGAAAATAATTTAAGGATTGGTGTCGCTAAATACACTAGCTACCCTCCAGTGTAGAAATATTTTGCAGTTTAATAAAGTATGTCACTCTCAGAAGCGTTTGTAGAACGTTTGTTCTCTTATTTCCACCGCTGCTCTGCGATATTTTACAGAAAATCCATCAAACCAGCCACACTGGAGCATTTGGGAAAGCTTTATGTTGTCCATTTCTTAAATAAAGGCTAAATTTAAGCTGAAGAATCAATATTACCAGAAAATTATCCAGAAATAGATGACGATTTAGAGTGATTTTTCATCTTTTTGCAGTCTTTTTATGCGAAATTTTCGATT
>SAAR01000953.1 GCA_009916335.1 Erysipelotrichia bacterium
AGTACAGCATTATCTTGTATCGTTGGTTATCTATGAATTACAATCAGTATGAACATTATAGCGCTAAAGGGGGACGGAGAGCCAAACAAGTAGAAAGCTACCGCAATCCCTCAATATCGGTTAAAGAACTAAGAATAATGACTGATACCGTCAATGAATATCAGCGATTTACCAATTTTACTAAAAAAATATTAGATATTCCCTTAAAAGAAATCAACGATAATACGACTTTTAAGGTGTCCTATGAGAAAGTCAAAAAAGGGCGTTCAATTGATTCTATTGTCTTTCATATTGAGAAGAAACGCATGGCAGACGATAACAGTTACAAGTTGGACGATAGGGCTTATCAAGAAGATAAAGCACGTAAAGCAGAAACAGAAAAAGACCTTGTTTTCCAAGCTATGCAAAGCCCTTATACACGGCTGTTGATTGAAAATATGTTTTTAAATGTTTATGAAACAACGGACAGTCAAATAATGGCAGGCTTACAGAAAAACGTTTATCCACTTTATGACGAGTTAAAGGAATTAAGAGGGCTAAATGGTGTCAAAGACCACTTGTCTTATGTATCTAGCAAACAAGAAGCCTATTCTAAACGCAATGTAGCGAAGTATTTGAAGAAAGCCATTGAACAATACCTACCGACCGTTAAAAGGCAGGACTTAAACCATGAGTGAAGACTTAAAAACCATAAAAGAGTTGGCGGACGAGTTAGGGGTAAGTAAATCATATGTTGATAAGATAATACGCATACTCAAATTGCATACTAAATTAGATAAAGTAGGTAATAAGTATGTAATTTCTAAAAAGCAAGAAAAATCTATAATAACAAGGATTGAAAATTCTAAATCAACAACTGAAACGCATACTGAATCGACAACTCAATCGCACACTAAAGTTGATGCAGAAGTTGATTTTTTGAAAGAAGAAATCGCATATCTTAAAAGTAATCACGATAAACAATTGACCAACAAAGACAAACAGATAGAAACCTTAAGCAATCTATTAGACCAGCAACAGCGATTAGCTTTGCAAGATAAAAAGTTGCTAGAAGAATACAAGGCAGAAATAAACGACTTAAAAGCCCTAAAAATGCCCTCAGAGGACACGAAAGAGGAACAATCAAATTATCGTTCACTAGAAAAAGAAAAGGACTTTGTACAAACCATACAAGAATCTTATG
>SAAR01000954.1 GCA_009916335.1 Erysipelotrichia bacterium
GTGTTCGTTTCATAGTGCCTCCGTTTGATTAAATATTACATTCAACCTAACTTAAAAAGCAACTTTTAGTGGTCTAAATTCTTGGGTCCATTATAGTTTCCTTCGTGGAACTAAAAACCCCATGCTAAAATGATTATGGTGTCGCAAGCCAAATCATTAACATGGGGGTATCCAAAATGGATAGTTTAAGTTTAGCATATGCAAAATGGAAGTGCCAATATCATATTGTTTTTATACCAAAATACCGAAGGAAAGTTTTATATGGCAGATTACGTTTAGATGTAAAAGAGGTCATCGAGAAGCTGTGCAATTACAAAGGTATAGAAATAATATCAGGTGCAGTTTGTAGTGATCATGTACATCTGTGTGTTAGTATACCGCCAAAGATAGCAGCGTCTAGATTTGTTGGATATTTGAAAGGGAAAAGCGCATTGATGATTCATGACATGCATCCTGATTTATATGGAAAATGGGATAAATCATTTTGGGCACGCGGATATTTCGTAGGAACGGTAGGAAACGTTACAGAAGAAGTCATCAAAAGATATATTGCAGAGCAAGAAATTTACGCAAAGACTGAAGACCAGCCGATGAAACGCTTCTTTTAGAAGCTGAGTTGGTAACAGTGCTTGCGATGCCCGCCTTTTAGGCGTGCAAGTAATAGCCCTTATAGAGCTAAATCAAACCACCACTTGAAGTGGTGGTTATGAGTTAACTAATTTTGTATTAAAGTTCGGAGAATCTTTTTATTGAAAGGAAAATGTTATGAACGCTGATTTATATAAAAGGCTTTTTAAAGCAATTTTTTCTGAAAATAATATTGCTTTAAAAAAGATTGCAGATTTAATAATTGCCAGTGAAAGAGAAAAGAATCATAAAGTTCTAGCTGATTCACTTGAAAAAATAAAATATACAGAAAAGCCGAAAGCTAATAATGGCTTTACTCAATATGTGAACGATAAAAATATAAGTGGTGGAATGAGCTCACTGCCTACAAGCAAAAGAAATAATATGCAATTAGTATCATATATTCAACGAGATCAACTTAAGCACCACATGATATTGAATGATGAAATTGAAACTAAATTAGTTTGTATAGAGAAAGAATATGCGGCAAAAGAGAGACTTTCCAAATACAATCTTTCCCCAAAGAAAAAAATTCTTTTATATGGAGCCCCAGGAT
>SAAR01000955.1 GCA_009916335.1 Erysipelotrichia bacterium
ATTTGAATGTTATGAATTGTTAAATAGTTTACCTCTTGCTTTGTTTGGGGGAATATCTGAACCATCTGTTTTTATGTCACCTTGTGACAATATTGTTTATCGTACTTTTCTGGAAAAGGTACAACCTGATATTATCCATATTCATTCGCTTATTGGCTTACATAAAGAATTTCTCGAAATTGCTAAAAACTTGAATATCAGGCTGCTTTTGACGAGCCATGATTATTTTGGTTTAGCACCCGTACCTCATTTTTATTTTAATGGGGTAGATTATAGTGATAATAATACCAACTTGGCTTGGAATATCATGTCTTCTAATGCTTTAAGTGTAAAAAAATTACGATTCTTTCAAGTTCCATTTTATCCAACTATTCGTAAGCTTCTGAAACTATTGGGGAAAAATCCAAAATCTAAAAAAAATTTGGTTATTCGAGATGTCATTGAGGAACAGGATTATAGTAAACTTCGACATTATTATAAAGAGATGTTTTCTCTGATTGATGGTTATTTATTTAATAGCCAGCTCGCAGAGAAGGTGTTTGAGCAAAATGGTCTTAGACCAACCAATAGCATGATAGCGTCTATATCTAATCGCTCCATTAGGCTACATCAACGAATGAATATATCACATGAAAAGATTAGAGTTGCTTATATTGGTCCAGATGAAGAATATAAAGGATATTTTGATTTTATTGACTTTGCTGGGACTTTAGATCGAGAGTCCTATGAAGTGGCAACTTATGGTCACTTTCCAAATGAAGAGTGCCCTTCATTCATTGAACAAAAAGGATATTTTACCAAGGAAACGATCGATAGTGTTTATGAAAATATTGATATTCTAATTGTACCAAGTAAATGGAAAGAAACTTTTGGGTTGATAACAATGGAAGCAATATCCTACGGAGTAAATGTTTTTGTGAGTGAAAATGTTGGGTCAAAAGACTTGCTTCCAGAATCACAAGTTTTTAAAGACAAAGAAGATTTGTTGAATAAAATCATCAATAATCAGTTGGAGCAAATTCAACTTAAAACGATGAAGGAACATGTAGAAGAAGTTATTGGTTACTACAAACAAGTTAGAAGCAACAATTGAGGAGAATGATTAAAGATATGTCCTGGCCAGAAATTAGTGTGATTGTACCAGTTTATAATGTAGAACTTTATTTAAGACAGTGTATGGA
>SAAR01000956.1 GCA_009916335.1 Erysipelotrichia bacterium
TATACTCACTAAAAAACTTCACTTGTTCAAGATAGGATAAAACCTCACTTTGGTTCATCTCGCCATCTTCCAGTGCATCTACTACATACATCACAAATTTTGATTCTCTTTGACTTATGTTAAAAGTGTCATAATCCACTTCTTTGTCAATTTTTCTATTGTTTGTGAGATATGCTTTTCCTGTGATGTCATAACGACTTGCTTTTTGTGGATGTAACAAAATACAAGAGTTAAATTCATTTCTCTCAATCATATAGGTGTAATCCGCATAATTTTCAATCTGTTGAGTATCTGCAAATACTCCAGCTTTGTTTGTGTGATGTATCAAAAGTGATCCACCACCTACATCACGAAGCATTTTTTCATATTTGTACAGATGGTCTGTATCGATAAAACCTCGCCTTTTTTTGGCAGTTAAAGTAAGTGAATCCTCTATTACAAAATAAGTTCTCTCAGGATGATTCTTTTGCTCTATCACTGTATCTCGCAGTAGATTTTGTGATGCCTCTGAAAAATAATCTGCATTTTTCCCAGCATACATAAATCTATTGTCATACCAATGCATCATTTTATCGATGCCAAGCTCTTTAATTTTACTTACACTCATATCTCCATCGATATAAATGATATAAGCATGTTTATAGCTATCTAAAATGATTGAACATAGATGTAAAACCAAAGTTGTTTTACCGCTTCCGCTTGGTCCTATAAGCACTCCAATGCTTCCTTGTGGTATGAGGTTTTGTATTAGCCATTTTGTTCTTGGTGCGGATTGAATGTCATTGTAGGTATAAAAAAAGTTTTTATGCTTCTCTTCTAGTGTTAAATTCACTTGTATAAGACTGTTTTCTAGTCTTAGCCTTTCATTTTCCAAAGCTACTTTATCGCTATCACTGAGATAGTGGTATTTGTTTAAAAGAATTGAATCAATTTTTTCGATAAGCTCTGGAATCCTTTGTTGTTTTTTGATTTTTTCTTCTATTTTTGTTAGTATGTCATCCATTTTGGTCTCCTGCAACGGTTATCAAAATACAAAAACAAGCTGAGAGTGGCCGCTTTCAGTTTGTTCTTTTTTTAAATTTAGTTTCACTAAATCATCAGTTCCAAAAACATCTTTAATACTCAAATCAAACTTTTTACAAAGCTCCTCGATATCCTCTTTATCAAGTGAACTATCAAAG
>SAAR01000957.1 GCA_009916335.1 Erysipelotrichia bacterium
GAGACAGATTACATCAGGGTTGCTTTACCAAAAATACTGTGGAACCTTGCCAAAAAGAAAGAAATATGCTATTCTTTACAGACAAAAGAATATGACACAGCATTAAAACTTTTAAGAAAAGAATCTTTCAAAGTGGATATGTTGATTGAATGTATGAAGGAATTAGATATGGAGTTCAAGGGCAAATTAGTAAAACTAACAGATGCAGAATTGCACCAAGTTCTCACTTTCCAAATGAGAAGAATTGATGATTTCTGTGATAATTATACTGATGAAATCAAACAAAAGAAAAAAACTTTTGATGATATTGGTGTTTTTACAACAAAAGAGGTGAATGCATACAACAAAAAAAGATTTGACCCAAATGTGCCAGATGAAGTTGAAATGGCAACTGACCCTGATGATTGGAACTTTATGATAGATAGGATACAAAGATTGCTTTATGAGTATTTAGATTGGTTACAAGGTTGGATATGTGGGACTCACAGATTGGAGCACATACAATGCTCTGCAAGACCCCATTACAATAGAAATTGAAGGAGATGATTGTGGATTTTAATATAATAGAAGAATTACTGCTAAAATTAAAACAAGCACATCAACACTGTGATGTTGATTTAATAGAAGACATTTTAGCAGATGATGTTGAGTTTCACTCTTGGCAATGTTTTGAAAGTTTAATTGGAAAACAAAGATGTTTAGAACATCTACAATGCACTTTTAATGACTTGCAGGGAAGGAATAAACATTTTGATGGAATAATGATGTATGAACAAGGTGTTGGAACACCCTATTTAATGTTTGGACCAAAGAATGAAGATTAATCTTGTTAAAAATATGCAAGTACAAGCAGATGTTTATGAATTGAGCAACAGAACAATTTATAATAACCTGCAAAAATTGATAACAGAATGCCACAAGTTCATTGCCCACAGACTGATGAATTATTATTAAACCAGTGTAAAATTAGGGTATAGTTGGACCTAACAGATAAAAACCTACAAAAAAGTGTAAAAATAACATACTTTTTGCTGGACTTTTTACAATTGTAAAGTATAATCTAGATATAAACTTTACATATTGAAAGGAAAAGTAAATGAAATTGGGTTATATTAGATGCAGTTGTTTAGACCAAGAAATTGCAAGGCAGGTTGTGGAATTAGAAAACAAATGTGATAGAT
>SAAR01000958.1 GCA_009916335.1 Erysipelotrichia bacterium
CATATAGCCATACAACCTTAACACTAAAAATTGATAATTTTATCTAGCATAAAACTTGCACAGGAAATGCACCCTATCAAGATAAAGGGCGCATATCCTTAAATGAACAAAAAAAGAACCTTTTATTTTGGCGTGGTTCTTTCGTGGTTTTGCTCTTTCGTTGGTCTTTTAGGTTATTATCTTATTGAGCATATATATTATATAATAAAAAAGTGAAACATAATAATACTATAATAACTATTAATAATTGTTAAAGCGCTGTTTACTTTCTATTGTCTTATTTTTTTAAGCTTTGAATCCTAGTCAATTCTTATTCTCGTTATGATCCGATTATCATAACTGCGATACATTGACTTTGAATCAATGCTTTTATTTTTTGACACTAACGAAAGTAAACACCTCCTTTCTGCGAATTAACCTTGCTAAAAAGCAGCAGACAACGCCAACAAATAAAAAGAGGTCGCGGACGCCGTCGCGATACCCACAACCCTCTTTTTATTTTAGCCATTCGTTGCGCTATCTGCTATAAATCAAGCAACTACGCTTTGTAGTTTCTTTAATAGCGTGATTAGACAACTTAGCAATATACTTGCTTAACTTTATTTTATCACTTTCAATGTCTTTGTTTTTTACTCTTTCGGCGTTTATGTTTCCATACTTGCGCCAATTAGCAAAATCTATCTTATCGCAATTAATTAAAGCGTGATAATGTTCTCGCTTATTCTTTGCGCCATAGTCGATATTAGCAACATACATACAGCCATATTGTTTCAAATATCTGCTAACAGCAACGCGCCGTTGCTTTTCACTAGTATTTAATAGCGTATCATCATTAAAAGTTAATGTAATGAAACAACAACCACTTAACAACATAGTTGCAATGCGATTTTTAAGCCGCTTTGTTCGTTCATATTCGGCGTGATTAATCTTCATACACTCTTTTAACTCGTTTAATAGCCCGTTTTGAGCGCAATAGGTATATAAATCGTTATAAGGCATAAAACCTTCTTTATCACTTCTTAAAGCGTATAAAATAACGCCATCTTCATATAATCTATTAAGACTATATTGATATAAACTCGCTCTTTTTTGCTTAACTAATAAGTCGCTATGCTCGTTTAAGATTTTAGACTTGAAAGCGTAATCAATACGCCTTTGCATCATCTAAATAAAAAATAA
>SAAR01000959.1 GCA_009916335.1 Erysipelotrichia bacterium
AAATCGTTCTAATTACTTTACAGCAACTCCATTTGCTAATATCTTTATTGATCCAAATTCTGTTGACAGCATGAAACAAGCAGATTTGTTTCCAGAAAACTTTATTTACTCACTACCAACACCATCTACATATATAGGAGCAAAGCGTTTATTTTATCCTGAAGGTGATTGTTATGATAATCTTAGATTCATTGCTGATATTGATGAACCAGATTACACAGATGAAGCTTATAAAGAAATGGTGAAAAATGATATTGATACACTCAACCAAGGAACTTTTTATTATCTTCATAAAAAAGAATGGGAAGGTATTTTGCCTGACTCTTTACGAGAATCTGTTCTATGCTTCTTGATTGCTAATATCATACGAGATCTCCGTGGTGATATATCTTCACCTAGAAGTATGTTAGTAAACATGAGTAGATTCATTAAGGTTCAACGTGTCATTTCTGAACATATACAACAATTATACTCTTCGGTTCTAAACACTGTAAAATATGACTTTAGCCACAAACAAAGCAAGAATATCAGTAATAGTTTATTTGTAGAGTTTAAAAGGATCTGGGAAAAACATTTTGCAAAAGTTGAAGATGTTTCGGGCACTAGAGCATTAGAAAAGACTAACATCCTTAAAGCGATTGAAAATATCCAGATATGTGTTGTAAATGGTTCTAAGTCAAGTAACAAACTTGATTACAAATCTAATCCAAGTTTAAGAGTAATTGCCGTCGGAGGCTTAGCTTTATCTAGAGGCTTGACACTAGAAGGTCTGTTAATAAGCTATTTCTATCGCAATACTGCCACGTTTGATGTATTAATGCAGATGGGAAGATGGTTTGGTTATCGTCATAAATATGAAGATATCTTTCAAGTATGGACGTCTCAGGCAAGTGCTATTTGGTATGCAGAAATTGCCCAATCAGCAGAGATGCTGAAAGAGGACATAAAACAAATGTACGACCAAAGACTAACACCTAAAGATTTCGGTTTAAAAGTAAGAGACAATTGTAATGCTCTTCAAATAACAGCAAAAAACAAGATGCGCTCCGCTACGGATTATCGTATAAGAGTAGCATTTTATGGAAACATCTATGATACACCTTATTTAAGTTTAAATGCTAAGAACAATGAAAAAAATCTAAAAGAAACTCAGCTACTAGCGCAACTTTTATTCTCCAG
>SAAR01000960.1 GCA_009916335.1 Erysipelotrichia bacterium
GAAATATCTACTCGAGTTAACAAAGTTAAATTAGCTAATGCCAACATTAGCTTCTCGTTTGATAAATAATCATTCCCAAAGATAAATTGCCTACAATGACGCAGTTCGCAGGAAATGCGAGAAAAATGTTTTATATCACGAAAATTAAGCTTCAATAGCAAGACCACTTCAACATAAAGCAATTTAACAGATAAATAACCAAGAATAACAGGCTTTATAAACTGCAAGATTAGATCAACTTCGAATTGAAATTGATCCTGAACCAATAGACGAAATTACAGTTCAACCAATTCCACAAATTAGAGTATATAATGGGGAAATTTATACTCATGATAATGGAATTAGTACAACAATCCAAATGTAGATGGGAGAAGGGGAACCCATTTAGTAAGAAGCATTTGGTAACAACACGCCGAGTGAGGATCCGAACCAAACAATATCGGATCCCTTCGCGCAACAGTGAACACTAAACACTTAACTGAAATACTGAACAGAATTTTGATCACAAATTGACGATTTTTGGATAATAAAGGTTTGACTCTCTGTTACAATTTAAAAAGACTTATATGATTTGATTAAAATCAAAAAACAAACTTGACATTGAAAAAGAAGGTTATTATAAATAATGATGAGAAAGTGTGAAAAAGTAAAATTCAACACGAGCACAAAATTAACTAAAAGAAAATAGAACTCTGTATAAAAACTATAAATTATTATGCTTTAATCTTGAAAAAACCAATCAAAGCTTTAGAATATGACTTGGTCACTTCTAAAGCATCACACCAACAAAATCAACAAATAACTATGAAAACTTCAAACTCCAACAAATTAATAACAAGTAAAAATAACACACAACTTAATCAAAGAGAAATAAGATCAATTACAACCCAAATATCTAAAAAATGTGTTCAAAAATAATGTTCAGTAAAGTAGGGTATGATTGAACAAGGGAATAAGAATAGATTTTTCAGCATTGCTGTTTTTTCATCTGTTCGGCTTGCCGAGTGAAATTATATATTTTATTTATACTTATGTTAGGTCAGTTTTTGTTAAATACAATGATCTACTTCTTTATTCTATTAAATAAGTTCATCATTCTGTTTAATTCTTCATTCTGCAGCATGACTAATCTTGACTTTTTTCCCATCTTTGTTCGTTTTTCAAAATAAATTCGAAAAA
>SAAR01000961.1 GCA_009916335.1 Erysipelotrichia bacterium
AATTGTAAAAAAAGATCATATAACAAAACTAAATTCCTATTTGGAAACTTCTAGTACAATTATTAAAGTAACGATTCCAATGGTAGCAATTTTCCTATATAATATATTGGGTATACATGGTGTGTTATTATTAGATGGATTGTCGTTTTTAATTGCTGCATCACTGATTTTCTTTATTGTACCCATTAATGAAGAAGTGGTCACAAAGGAGAAAATGACAATAGGTGGAGTCTTTAGCGACTTAAAAATAGGGTTCAAGTATGTTTACAGCCATAAGCCAATATTTATTATTATCGTTCTTTCTGCCTTAGTTAATTTTTTTCTAGCGGCTTATAATTTATTGTTACCCTATAGTAATCAAATGTTTGGAGAAATTTCGGCTGGACTTTATGGAACATTTTTAACAGCAGAAGCAATTGGTGGTTTTATTGGAGCGATATTAAGTGGTTTTGTCAATAAATCTTTATCAAGTAAACGTTTAATGCACCTATTGGCGTATTCGGGTATTATGTTAATGCTATCTACTCCACTTTATTCTATTTTCCAAAATGTCATTGTTCTAGCCTTGTCTCCAGCACTGTTTAGTCTATTTCTATCTATTTTTAATATCCAATTTTTCTCTATCGTTCAAAGAGATGTAGATAATGAGTTTCTTGGTAGAGTCTTTGGCATCATTTTTACTATAGCTATACTTTTTATGCCGGTTGGAACTGGATTTTTCTCAGTTGTTTTAAATCCTAATAATACCTTTAATCTCTTCATTATTGGAGGATCCATTACTGTGTTATCACTAGTCTTTGGAGCTTTATTCAAGAGATATAATATAAGTTGACAGTTCTAACTAAGTAAAATTAGGTACATGGATTCGAAAGAATTCAAAAGCACTTCATTGATAATTTGTATCAAGCAGATTATCGACGAAGTGCTTTTTGACGACTATTCATTTTTATCTACAATTTCTATAATGGCCTCAATCCCACAATCAAGTGCTATACAAATTTTTAGAAGTACATCGGTTGTGATATTTTCCCCTTTTCCCAATTTTGCGATCGTGGAAGAACTAATCCCAGTTTCTTGACTAAGCTTTGTTTTTGTTCAATCTTTATCAATGAGAAGTTTCCATAATTAATTGTAGCTAAACCTCATCTGAGTTTTCTCCTTTGTTCCATGAAATACCG
>SAAR01000962.1 GCA_009916335.1 Erysipelotrichia bacterium
GCTATAGGGAAACGGATTATTGCCGGTTCATCAGACGATGTGATTATAATCAAGAAAGAGAATTTTGAGCGATTAAAGAATGACGCCCGATTTAATGAAGCAATTACACATAGTACATCTCATGCCGATAGTGTAAAAATGAGGCTTCAATTGGCACAAACTCATTTGTATAATTGAACATAACAGGATTTTCATATGGAAAGTGAACGAATAGAACAACAGTATCTTGATGCAAAAGAGTTAACTGATTATCTGACAAAAAATGGAGAAATCTCTTTTTCTACATATATAGACGATGTCTATAAAAAGGTTTTAGTACTTTCTGCAGCTAGCTATTTTGAGACAAAAATATCAACAATCATATCTGAATACGTAACTAAAGCAAGCAATTCAGATCCAAAGATTATCAATCTCGTAAAACTTAAAGTTCTCGATCGTCAATATCACACATTTTTTGATTGGAAAACAACTAATACCAATATGTTTTGGAAACTTTTTGGTGAAGAAATGAAAACCGATATTCGAAAAAAGATTGATAAAGACGAATCTGCAAAGATCCAAGAAAAAGCATTTATGGACTTAGGCGGAAGACGCAACTTACTAGTCCATGAAAACTTCGCAGAATTTAATATGACTATTACTCTTTCTGAAATATACGAAAAGTATAAACAAGCTTGTGGGTTTGTATCATTCATACACGACGTACTATTACCTAACAAATCTGATTAGTGAAAGACAACACCACAAAATTCATTAGAATGTTTTCTAGAATTCTGTAATAGTTCAAGCAATCTTAAAGCAACTTTTTAAAACATCTATCACATATGGGAGTAATCTGGTATAATTTTTGTCCTAGAGGGATAATCTATGCCAAAACAGCTTCACATTCGGATAGATGATAAAATCTATAACACTTTATCAAAATATGCCATTGTCTCAGGAAAATCGATCCAGGATTGCATGACAGAAGCCTTAGCCTCACTTTTTAATGAAACTTACAGAGAATCAACCCAAGTCACATCCAAATTTACCTTCATTGATCTTTTCGCCGGCATTGGTGGAATGAGGCTAGCCTTTGAAAATCAAGGTGGGCAGTGCGTGTTCTCTTGCGAATGGGATAAGTATTGCCAGAAAACATACTTTGATAATTTTGGTGTGATACCACATGGTGATATC
>SAAR01000963.1 GCA_009916335.1 Erysipelotrichia bacterium
GCATCAATAACTTTTCCAAAAACATCTAAAGTAGCATCAACTGGAGTTCCTGTAAAACCTACAAAGGTTGCATTTGGCAGTGAATCATGCAAGTACTTAGCAAAACCATAAGTCTTTTTAACACCTTTACTTGTAACCTTTACTTTTTGGTCTAAGTTTGTTTGGCTTCTATGTGCTTCATCAGATATACAAATGATATTTGTTCTATCGCTTAATAGTTTTATATCTTCTGTAAATTTATGAATAGTAGCTAAAAAGACACCACCACTCTCTCTGCCTTGAAGTAGTTCTCTTAAGTGTGCTCTACTTTCAACACTTAAAATTCCATTGTCCCCGATGTAGTTTTTAGCATTGGTAAACTCTTCTGAAAGTTGGTCATCCAAATCTGTTCTATCTGTGATTAGTACTATGGTAGGATTTTCAAAATGGGTACTTTTCATCAATAGTCTTGTTAGATAAAGCATTGTAAAACTTTTTCCGCTTCCTGTTGCTCCAAAGTATGTGCCACCTTTTCCATCTCCATGTGGTTTCTGTGCTTTTTTGATATTGTCATACAATCTTCTAGCCGCATAGTATTGCGGATAGCGACATACTACTTTTATCTCTTTTTTGGAACTATCGGGGATGTATATGAAGTTTTCTAAAATATCTCTTAGTCTATTGTGATGCAACATCCCTTGCACAAGGGTAAACATACTATCTATCCCATCGACATCTTTTGCAAGTCCAGCTATTCTTCTCCAAGCATAATAAAAATCATAAGGGGCAAAAAATGAGCCTGCTTTGTTATTTATTCCATCACTTATCACGCAAAAAGCGTTGTATTTAAAAAGCTCTGGAATATCTCTTTTGTACCTCGTAGTAAGTTGCACATAAGCATCATGGATAGTTGCCTCTTCTCTAATGGCACTTTTAAACTCAAATACCACCAAGGGTAAGCCATTTATATAAATAATCCCATCAGGTATTCTCTTTTGTTCCCCTAATATTTCAAGCTGATTGACAAACCTATAAGTGTTTTTATTTTTATTTGAATAGTCAATGAGATAGATCCAAATATCTTTTTGGCTTCTATCTTCTCTTATAAGTTCAAATCCATCACGAAGCATAGACATTATCGTTTTATTTGTCTCATACAAATCATAAGCATTTAAAGTTTTGAGTTGCATGAT
>SAAR01000964.1 GCA_009916335.1 Erysipelotrichia bacterium
TCTTTTATTTAAGCTATGCAATTCAACCCTAAGTCCTATCTTACTTCACGGTGTTTGTTAACCGCTTTATTTGCTTTATCCCTTGCTTTTTCGGCCTTTAACTCTGCATTGATAGGATCACTCAATGATACCCAAAGTTCTGAATGCCTCCTTTGTTATTTCTTTTCTACAATTACCAAAATAGGGATCAACAATCCTTGCATCTTGCAAAAGTCGGGTTGCAAAGAAATAAACAGCTTCTTTTTTCTCCAGGTAACCGACCCACCAACCAATTTTAAAACCGTTTTCGTTCGTCCAACCCGTTTTAGATCTAATAATATAGCCGTCTTGCTGTTCTGTAATCATTATATTTTTCAACACCTCCATATTCTTCACTGAAAAAGGCAGTTTACATTCATACAGTCTTTTTAAGAATAAAATCTGATTAATCGGCGAAATTCCTAAGGCTCCGAAGTTCCAGAAATCATCCTCTTCATGAGAAAGGTTAAGATTACCGTATTTACATTGCTTCAAATACTGACTATAATTATCTCTACCTATTCTTTTTGCCAAATCGATGAATACCCAGACAGCCGAAACTTCAAAGGCTTCTTTTACTGACATATCATGATATATTTCCGGTCTGTAACCATACGTAGCAGCATCTGCTTCACCACTCCATTTTACAATTTCATTTTCATCTTTAATTGCTCCGGTTTCCAAAGCAATAAGGAGATTTGGTATTTTAAATGTGGATGCTGGCAGAGTTTCCATTTGCGAGCCTATGGAATCTGAAACAATCCATTGAGATTTATTGATATCAAGAATCACAATGGTACCATCTACGTTGCAATTTCTAAAATACTTTTGCAAATCATTCCGAATTACAAACTTAGTACTACTTGAATCAGGAAACAAAGTCTTGTTACCATAATCCGATGAACTTAAAAACAGAACTCCACAAAGCAGCAAAAAAGATATTAAATATTTGGTTTTCATATGTATATATCAGTAAGATTTATTTATCTTTTCAATCTTACACACAAATTCATTAAGCAGATTTCTTTTGGCATGGATTCTGATTTCATTATTGTTGTAATTAATCTGAATATACTCTCTAAATATAATATTCAAAAAACGACTTAACCGATTTCCCTTATCATAAATTATTTCAGTTTCATTTTGTCGAGTAA
>SAAR01000965.1 GCA_009916335.1 Erysipelotrichia bacterium
TAATCTGGGATGGCATCGAAATGCATAAATGGGTGCTGGTTACTCATCGTTGGACCTCCAATTTGTCTATGGAGGTATTAGAAAACACTGAAAATGATCGTCAAATCGATCATCAATTTATTGTTTGTTGTGTGATGTTCTTATCCATTAGAGCAAGAAAACGGTGAACTCACTATGCCACAAACCCTTTAAACACGGGCATGTTCATGATTTTTCCCTGACAACTCACCTCACCAAGATTTCTTCCTGACTTTCCTGCAACGCTTCTGACCATTACTCTTAATAACAGCCACTTACAGGCGGTTTAAAGCCGACTTCCGACAGTAGACTATGAAGGGCCTACCTTCATCTCTTCTTAAGCTTACGCTCGAATGGTTAACCTTAAGTCAACCTCTGTGCTCTACGGCACACTCATGAATTTTCCCTGGCTCTTCTAACTTAGAGGAATATTCATCCTTAGGTGCAACAGCAACAACTTGATAACCGTTCGCAATTAACGAGAGAATTGTATTTTTACGGAAGTTATAGAGGTACCAACTTGTGTTAGATGTGATTGATATTTTAGTGTTCATTAGATAATGTCTTCAAGGTATCGAAAAAAATCTGATCAAACTGTTGATATTCTTGTTCATTGACAAGTTTACCAACTTCTAATTTATTAATATTTTCAGAAGATAACATATTTAAAAACTTACTAGCACTACCTGTAATGTCATTTGGATCAATATAGCATGCATTATATCCGTCATTGGTATAATTTTGTATTTCACCAACTGGAGTAACAATTGGAAATAGACCATTTTTTATCGATTGAAAAACTGATATAGCCATTCCTTCAACAGTACTTGTCTGTAAATAAAAATTATATTTCTGCATTTCTATTTCAATTTCAGTAGGTAAAAGTGATTCATGAAATGTGACTACATCATTAATACTAAGAGAATTGCAATATTGCTTTAGATCATCAAGAGTGCCATCATCACGACCATATAAATCAAAACTGACTACTAGACCAGTACTTTTAAGTTCATGAATAAACTCTAAAGATTTTTCAATATTTTTTTGGATAGAGAATCTACCAACATATACAAAGCTATATGGGAAGAAAGACAAGCTTTTTATTTTTGTTGTAAAGCTAACATTCATAGGTAAGACAAGTGAGCCATTATAG
>SAAR01000198.1 GCA_009916335.1 Erysipelotrichia bacterium
GAATAATTTAGCAACTTAAATAAGTACAGGAAAGTGTGGAAGCACTCTCCTGTATTGACAGAGTTGCAAAAGACTCATAGATAGTTTTTTGTAATTTCAATTATAATTCTATTCCTTCATTCAAGGATTGTCAAATGAATATAGCATTCGAGTACTTAGCTTTATTGCCTGAAATTTTGGAAAAATTAACATTGATTGAAAAAAATATGTCTAATTTTGAAGCAAAACGTTGGATGAATGTGAAAGAAGTTGGAAAATATCTTGGATATTCCAGTGATCATATTTATAAGCTACGTGATGAAGAATTTATTGAAGGTATCCATTATCATAAAAAAGGCAAATTACTATTTGACCGTCTTGAAATTGATAAATGGGTAATAAGAGGTTCTAATAATTTACATCAAGCAACAAAAGATAATGTAAACAAAATTATAGAATCGGTGCTTGAAAATCATAAAAAACGATAACTCTCATAGATAGAATTTGTTACACTCTCTGGCTGTAACGACCAAGTATTTCGTTGAATATTATCTGCATAATTAAGCATTGCATCGTGCTTTGATAGTGAGTTCCCCACATATCAACCTTTAAGCGAAGGCGGGCGCTTTTATGCAACATATGTGCATAAAAAAATGGTGTAAGCTTTGCGCATAACACCTAATAACATATTGCTATATAACAAGAATAGTAAAATAAGAAGATGGTGAAAGTATAGCAATAAAAAAGATGCTCTTTTGGCTTTTTACCCGTTTTGGTATTACCTAAAAAAGAGAGTATTACTACTTTAAAATCCCTACATTCCAATGCTGCCTAAACAATCCTTACAAAAAATTACTTCTTATTATTCAATGCATAAATTCAATGCTTTTTTCAATGTTTTTCATTTTGATTCTACATAAAAACGAATAGTAGTATCTCGATTTTTATTGGAGGTTAAAATGAAATCGTTATCCGCTGAACAACTTCTGCGTAAATTTATAAAAATGCCAGAAGCGATGCAATGTGGAATTATTGAACAAAGTTTCCAACGCTATCACATTCTTAAATCAAGAAATGATGCAGGGTTAAATCGCTCCCAACTTTTTCATAGGGCACTTGTTTTTTCTCTTGAAGCGCATCATCGTGTTTTACATATGGGCGCTGCAAAAAAGAATTCAAAAGAGTTAACGACTTTAGAGGAGAAGTTTAAAATGCAGGTCAACATGATATTAGCAAGTAAGATGAAGAAAAAAGTGACTAAATCTTCAAAGCTCAAAGGGCACTATGCCCCTTTGGTTTATCGTCTTGTGGAACAAGAACATTTTAGTTTTCCACAAGTGAGTCAGTTTTTAGCAAAACACCATTCCTTTAAAATTGGTCATACCTACATTTGTAAACTCTACCCACAAATGAAACAAACCATTGAAGATTTACTGGAAGCACAAAGGCAAAGAACGAGTGTTCTATAAAATGAGTGCTATTAAAACGAATAGTGAATATCAGAATGTTATCTGATAGATAAAAACAAAAATACAAGGAGTTCTTATGAGTTTACATGTAATCCCTTTGGTGCAAGAATTTTATCTTGCTACAGATGAAACAGAAATACCGGAAAACAGAATTATCCCAACTAGCATAGGGAGAACTGGAAAAATTGAAAGTGGCTATGTCCATGAAAAAAGTCATCACCATTATGAAATTGATACCTTATACTGGAAAGAAATACCTATCGTAAGTGGCGTCTTCATTTTGCATTTTCATGAGATTTTACTTGGATTTATCCACTCTCATTTAACGACTCAAAAGAGCTATGCCATTTTTAATCATAAAAATTCTTATGGTGTTAATCTCTATTTACAGCCCAAAAAACCAACGACGCTTTGTATTGAAGTTTATGACCGAGAAAAGAAGAATTTTATCTTAGCAGAGACACTCGGCAAAGTGGAATGCCGTATTTTTGTCAGGCTAATGCACCATTATTTACATAATGGTACTGTCCCAGAAAAAACACTCGATAAGGAAGTAGAATGTTTATATAGTGAAAAATCTTTTAGGCTTAAAACGCCAAGAATTGTCCTATGAGAGGAAAAATTGAATATCAAACAGGAGAACTTGCAAAAGTTCTCTTTCATTCAGGCTTACCAAAATCTCTTCAAAAGCAAACAGGTGAACTGGCGAATGCTAGATCCATCCAAACGTACAGAGAAATTTGGAATCAATTAGGCAATTATGCACAAAAGAGCTATGGCATTAAAAATTTGCAAAAGCTTACGCATGAACATATTATGGCTTTTATGATGAAAAAAGTTTTTGAGGGCGTCTCGGAGCAATATCTTGAAACCATTAGTAGTGCTATTGGAAAATTAGAACAAGCTCTTGTTATGTCGCATCAACTTTTTATTCATAAGAGCGAAAAGTATGCCTCCACATTTGACTATACCTATGACTTTAGCATTCGTCAATCTATCCTTGATGATGCAAGGAAACATAAATATGTAATAGAGACCAGCGATGATCCTCATTTTACACGTGCTTATGAAAATCCTAAAGCACTTATTGATGCTATTGACGATCCAACATTTCAACTTGCAGCAAAAATTCAATATGAATCAGGGGCTAGATTAGAGGGAGTTACTCGTATTGATGAGTTTATGCCCATAAAAACTTATAAACTAAAGGATAACACGCTATCAGATAGCATAGAGTATCTCAGGATTGATGATATCTATTCGAGTGTTCCACAACTTCAAGGCTACGAATATGATGTGTATGAAGGTGTTCATAAGGGAAGAATTTTTGATAGTGAAAAAGGAGGAAAACCAGGGATTTTACTTGTTTCTGTTGAAACCTATCAAACGCTCAAAGCGTATTTATTGAAACACTCAAATTTTATCATTGATAAAAATAAATATCGAAAAGCTCTTAAAAAAGCAGCTAGCTTAACACAGCAAAAATACCAAGTAACGCATGGATTACGTTGGAATTATGCACAAGAGAGATTTTTTAAGATTCAAATCATTGGAGGGCTTACGTATCATCAAGCTCTCCAAGATGTTAGCTGGGCCATGAAACATGAGAGAGCTAGTATCTCTATGCATTATTTGGGGTAAAGATTTAAACTACACATTGAGGAGTATACGATGGAAGCAAAAAGAAAAAAAAGAGCAAGTGTTTTTGACCCCTATAGTAATGAGGTCATTAAATATATAGAAATTGGAATTAGCTTGCGTGCTATACACAAGATTATTAGTGCACAAATGCAAACACAATGGAGTTATGATGGGTTTTATAAATGGGTAGTAAGAACTAATATAAGAGGGTAAGGTTATTTCTTACCCTGTTTTTTTTCAAGATGATCAATATGAACGGATTTTAAAAATGGAGAGAGGGCTTGTGCAATTTTTTGGGCATTTGTAAGAATAATAAAGCAGCCCAAATCATCAATTTTACTGATTGTCTCCATTAAAACATCTTTAGAAAGATACATAAACTGAAAATGCTCTAATAGAGTTACAATATGCGCATTAATGACTTGAATAAGCACTTGTTTTGCATTTTGCAAAGAGACATTATTGATATCTACGCTTTGAAGCGCACGAAGTAAATAAAAAACAGCACCAATACGATCTCGGTGACCTTCAATAATAGTTCCCCAAAAGCCTTGCTCTGTACCAATTGCTTGAAAAATAGGATAGATTGTTTTTTGAATATAAGCCGATACAAGTGCGCTTTCAATCTCATTTTGAGTCAAATTTTGCAAAATTAAATCACTGTTTTCAAACTCAATTTTTTGCATATACGGCTGAATGAACATCTCACCCTGTCCACTTAAAAGCCAATCAGCAGAAACATTAAAATGTTCTCGCAGTTTTACAAAAAAAGTAGATGGCATATAAGATACCGCTTGCTCATAACTTTGGATCGTTCTCCAAGGCATCTCAAGAACTTCGGCAAAGGCTTTTTGTGACGAAAAACCAAGTGTTTTACGCAATAAAGTAAGTCGAGTATTCATCATAAAACTCCTATTTTATTTAAACATTTAATTGTTTTAACAATATACTATATTATCATTGAAATTATATTATACTATATTTTAAAACATAATAAAAGATATTTAAAGAGCATAATATCATTTTAATTATAATATAATATATTAATAAACATATTATATGCACATATTGGACAAAAATATGCAAAATTAAGCAAATATTAAACAAAAAGAGTGAACAATTGTAGAATAAAAAGGAGGGAAATAAATAAAGAGTGGAATTTCAAGAATTAAAAAAAAGAAGGAGACCTAGATGAGCTTGCCGGCCACAATCGAGAATCTCCTTAACCCAAAGGTTAAGGATGATTCTAACATTTTAGAAATTAAAAATAGAGGTGATTTTTTTCCAAAAAATCAAAATGTACTTCAAACATTAGCATTTATGCAAACATTTGAAGAAATTTCTAATTGGGTGAAATTTAATAGTAATGGACTCAAATTTATTGCTAATCCAACAAGTGCTAGTGCTACAGATCGGGATAATTGTCTCACCGCAATTCAGGTCCCAGTTTTCTTGGCCCTGCAAAATATTCAAAAATGTCGTAAAAATGGGCGTGATAAACAACTTTTAGAAGCTGTGGCCGTGGGTGATTATGTTCACATCGCAAATATCCTTGTCAGCGCAGCATGGACATTTTGGGAAAATCACGGTTTTGCAACTAAATGTACAAACCCTCAAACTCATATGGCGCTATTATCACAGTTGCGTAACAATGAAAAAAATCAACAAAAAAAACAGTTTCAAAAAGCTCAGATTGACCATATCGGTGCAGCCATGGATTTTGAAAAAGCTCGAAAAAAAGGAGCTTTTCAAGAATGCTTGGATTTTGTAGAGACCCAAGAGATTTTTGAAAATTTGGATTTAGACGATGAGTTATAATGACTTTATACCTAATGCATTTCAAATCCCAAATGCCTTTGTTGATCAAATTTTAAAACATTTGCATGAGGCTGAAATCAAAGTTTACTTATTTATTGTACGTAAAACATTGGGGTGGCATAAAGAGTTTGATAACATAAGTCTCAGCCAATTTAAAATTGCATTAGATGTCAAAGATGATAGAACAATTCAAAGTGCCCTAAATAAACTTTTAGATAAAGATTTAATTATTAAAAAGGAGCAGGCTGGTTACCCATCTAAATTTGCAATTAATCTTAACCCTAAACCCCTACATATAAAGGAGGGGGGTCATATTGATGTACTCCCTACAAATGTGTGTATTGAGCCCCTGCATGATAATGAGGGGAGAGTCCCCACATGTGCATGTCCCCCACAAAAAACAATTAAAAACACTAGTTCAAAAACCACTCTCTCTGCATGCAAGAGAGAGACTTTTCAAGAATTTAAAAGTAAATTACTTGAAACTTGCCCAGAGTTTGTATTTAAATTGCCATATCCCAATAAGTTAAAGTATAGACAAGATCACCTTGGCTTTATAATACAAGGTGGGCTTATATTTGATTACCACAACGACAGGATTTTAAATAAGGATGAAAGTTTTCAAGTATGGCTAATACTTTACAAAATGAAAGAACGAGTTTTTGAGCTCGCTCAAGCTCAATTAGCAAAGGAGCCTTCATGACCGAAGAACTAGTTGTAATCACTAAATCAGATCTTACAAATCTAATTAAAAATGCGGTCAAGCAAGTTTTCCAAGAGCAAAAACTCGATAAGTACGCTAATCGTCAAAAATTTTCTCCAAAAGAAGCGGCTGAGTTTACAGGGCGCAAAGAATCGTACATTCGCATGTTAATACAAAATGGTAAAATTCCATTCGACAAAGAAGGTAAACCTGTTGTTTTGTTTCGTAAAGATCTTCTTCCTCTCAAAAAATAGAGATATTGTAACGTTAGAATGACTAAAATATTTAATTATATTAGTAATCTACCGTCACCTATTTCGTCACCTAGTAAAAAGTTTGAGGATTATAATTTGTTTGAAAGTCCCTAGAATAGGGATGGTGCGGATAAAGAGACTCGAACTCCCATGCCTCTCGGCACCAGATCCTAAGTCTATTTTCTATCATTTTTCATGCTTTCTTAAACTCTTTCATTTTCTATAAAAATACCTATTTTTAAGGATTTTTATATAGTTGTTATTTTTCATATAATACTATCTAATTTCATTATTTTTCAATTTTTGTAGTAAAAATTGTAGTAAAAATTAGGTATTTTGGAAAGTCAATTTATAAG
>SAAR01000966.1 GCA_009916335.1 Erysipelotrichia bacterium
TTAAATAAGAAGTTACCGCTTGGGTGTTCATCATAGCCTAATTGATGTGAGGACTAATTGAGTTACTAGCGCTGACAGATTGATTAGTTCAAGAGGGGGGATAAAAACTGCGTTTGCGTGGGTAGTTCTACCCTTTAGCAAGGTAACAAAAAAGAAATATTTGATAGCTTGAATTGTAATATAATTTCGGCTATAATTAAAGCATAGATAAAAAGAAAGAGGAACAAAAAATGAAATTTTATAATAAATGTGTATGTTGTGGAAAACAAATAGAAGTATTTCCAGAAGAATATGACTGCTTGGAAGATTTGAATGAGCCTATGGTTTGTTCAGAAGAATGCAATGAAGAAATGAGTAGTATAGATTTTGTATAAAAGAAACAAAGAAACGGAAAAAAGAAAGAGGTATTTAAATATGTTTATCGTTTATTGGATAATGTCAGCTATGTTTGGAATTGTTGCAAGCGTGGACCATTCTTTGTTCGTTGTTTGGTTCTTATGTTGCCTAGGTAACTTTATCTTAGGTTTAGTTGACTTAATAAAAGGGGGATATAAAGATTGACGGTTTTGGCAACTTGTGTCATTATAATTTTATCATTGATTTTTATAGTTGACTTTTTACTTATAATCGGTCTCGCTATTACAATATGGAGGTTTTTCAAATGACAATTAAAGACGACATCAAAGCAATTAACAAAGATATCTTAAAAGCAAAGAATTTTAAATGGCAAGTTAAACGTGCCAAGTATTGGCTAGTTAAATTACAAAACATATACCCTGATTATGAATTTAAAACTTATGTTAGACCGCTACGAGATAAAAATGATATTTTTATTGACTATAAAGCAAAAGGGGTTGATTAAAATGCAGGACTTGTTTAAACGTGTCATAACCGCTAAGGAGTTACAAGAAAAAGAAGATTTTAAAGGTGGTAATGAATGGCTGATAGAACACTTAATACCACGAGGACAGGCAGGTCTTACAATTGCACCACAAAAGTCTTTTAAGAGTTCTACCACGTTGCAAATGGCTTTAAGCGTAGCTAAAGGTGTACCCTTTGGCTATTTTAAAACTAAACAAGCGAACGTGCTTATAATTGACAATGAAGATACTGACTTTGTGTTACATCAACGGTTAAAGGCTTATAATGATGTTCCTGATAACTTACACT
>SAAR01000967.1 GCA_009916335.1 Erysipelotrichia bacterium
GTTATTGGGAGTCTATGCTATGGTTTTATAATGAAGAAGGCAAGAATTTTGATCATAAAGTTATAGGCTATGAGTCGATTGATTGTTTAAAAAAAGAGCTTATTTGTAAGGTTTTTGAACCTTTGATTCATTTATGCAACCAATACTTTACATCTGAATATCGGCTCTATTTGGTTGACTATGGTGGTGCTACGGAAGCTTTTATTGAAAAAAAGACTATCCCTATCAATGCCATGTATAAGCAGTATCCTATTTTAGAATGATGGACAAAAAAGTGTTCATTATTCATCTTATAATTTTGCCAATAAAACAAAGGAAGTAGCCATGATCGAACTGAAATTATCAGATAAAAAAACATTGAATATGAGTGTCAATAAAGCACATAAGGTGCTCAGTGTATTGCAAAAAGCTGAAAATGATAAAAAGAATGATTTAAATCTATCTAAGCATAGTTCAAAATACAGTGACACAACATCAGCTAATACGTTTGTATTTGATTATGCCACGATTGTGTCTTCTACTGAAGATGAGTTGAAAATGTGTATCCAAAGCCACGTTCAAAAAAGAGTTACCACATTTTTAAGTGCTATAGAACTATTAGAAGATATTAAAGACTTAAAAGAGGCTATTTTTTCATTTAATGTTCAAAAGGGTATCAGTGAAAAACTCAGTTATATAGAGAAGAAAAAACATCTTTTGAAACTTTACGAACATCTCAATAAAAAAGCACACCTTGCAAACGATACCCTCCAAAGCGTTGCTTCTAAATTAGTCAAGCTTTCACAGAGTGAATTTGAACGCAACGAGGAGATTGAAGTAGCGTTTCAATATTGGGACAACGATACGTTACTAAAAGAGCTTAAAACCATTAAGGAGACGATGCTGCGCTATGAAGATGAGATTTTAACACTTAATGCGACGCATCAAATCTCCGTATCCTTATATCAAAATAGCATCGATATGATTGGACTGTAGATGGCATGGGTAGCTATCATTCGCCCATACAAAGCTTAATCCTAAAGGTTTAGCAAATGGTAAACTGTACAAAATACATATACTGGTAATGCGTTTACTGCTTTAGCGAGCTATGTTAGTTACATAATATACGGTTGTTCAATATTGAAAGCAGTTGTTGTTGGTTGTTTGTTACTTATTGTTTATTTGTTTTT
>SAAR01000968.1 GCA_009916335.1 Erysipelotrichia bacterium
ATTTATGATCATTTAAGTGCACATGAAAAAGAAGCGGCACAAAGTGTATGTGATTATTATATTCATGATTTCTATGAACTTTTATAAGAAAGTGAAAATACTTTCTTATTTTTTTATTTTTTGGCATATATAATAGTAGGGAATGTGATAAACAAAGTAGATAAAATATGATAGAATAGATAAGAAAGTAAAAAGGTGAGAAGTTATGATTGCATTTATTAAAGGAATTGTTGTTTCATATAATATGGATAGTGTGATATTAGAAAATCATGGAATTGGGTATCGTATTTATATGCCTAATCCTAGTCATTTGATTTTAAATGAAGAAACATTGATTTATACATACCAGCATTTTCGTGAAGATGCACAAATCTTATTCGGTTTTCAAAGTTTAGAGGAACATGATTTATTTGTGCGTTTAATTTCCGTAAAAGGAATTGGTCCTAAGATTGCAATGCAGGCGTTATCAGCTTCTTCTACGCAATCTATTATTAGTGCCATTGAAACAGGAGATGCAACCGCATTAAAACGTTTACCTGGGATTGGTAATAAAGCCGCATCACAGATTGTCTTAGATTTAAAAGGCAAGCTAGTGGAAAGCGAAACGAGTGAAAAAGTAGTGAATCAAAATTTACAAGATGCGATTGAAGCATTAAAGAGTTTAGGGTATCGCAATCAAGAAATTCATTCGATTATGAAGGAATTAAATGAGGATGTAAATCTTAGTGTTGATGAATATGTAAGAAAAGCATTAGCATTAATGCTTAAAAAGAAAGGAGTGTAGTATGGAAAGAATACTCAGTAACGAAGAATTAATCAATGATGAAGATGCTTCTTTACGCCCTGCTTCTTTACATGAATATATTGGGCAAAATGATTTAAAAGAAAATTTAAAGATTTTTTTACAAGCTGCAAAACAACGTAATGAAGCATTAGATCATGTGCTTTTATATGGTCCTCCTGGTTTAGGGAAAACAACATTATCTTACATTTTAGCAAATGAAATGGGAACGAATATTAAAACGGCTAGTGGTCCTTCGATTGAAAAAGGAGGCGATTTAGCAGCCATTCTTTCTCAGTTAGAACCTGGTGATGTATTGTTTATTGATGAAATCCATCGTTTATCAAAGGCAGTGGAAGAAATCTTATATCCGGCCATGGAAGATT
>SAAR01000199.1 GCA_009916335.1 Erysipelotrichia bacterium
GATATTAATACCCCAATAGTGCCGGACACTAATTTATTAACTAAATAAAAAGGTATCAGAATTGCAACTAAGACATATAGTATTACTAAATTCATTGGTGATGTTATACCTACAAATCCCAAAATAGGTTTTACCCCATTGAAATGGTATTCCCTGCGTTTTTCTTTGTTAATCCATGCATTTTCATCCTGTAACTGTTCATTAAGCTTTTGTTGAGTACTCAGAAGCTCCTGATGATATTCTATATTTTGTTTCTCTAATTCTGCTTTTTTCGCTAAAAACAACTCCGCTTTTTTTGCTTGTCTTTTTAATGGATTAACACGATGTTCTAACTCTTCAATAATATCTTCAACACGCAACAAGTTTTCTTGTGTACGATTTAATTTACTTAATGATTCATTCTTACGCTTTTTATATTTAGCAACCCCTGCTGCCTCTTCAAACAAAGGGCGGCGATCTTCTGGTTTAGAATCTGCAAAACTAGAAATATTCCCTTGTGAAATAACAGACAATGAATCTCTCCCTAATCCACTATCCATAATCATATTCGTAATATCTTTTAAACGACAAGGCGTTTTATTGATATAGTATTCTCCTTCTCCTGTATGGCGATGCAATCTTCTTGTAATCTCTACTTCTTCAAATTCAACATTTAAGTTTTTTCGACTATTATCAAAAACAAGAGTAACTTCTGCGACATTAACAGCATTACGATATTGTGAGCCTGAGAAAATAACATCACTCATACTCCCACCACGCAACGATTTAGCACTTTGTTCTCCTAAAACCCAGCGAATTGCATCATTGATATTACTTTTACCACAACCATTAGGACCAACAATACCTGTTACTTCACTATCAAAAGTGATGATTGTTTTATCGGCAAATGATTTAAATCCTTGTAGTTCAACACGTTTTAAAAACATAAACTCCTCCTGATGCATATATGCCCATTTATTATAGCATAATTCTGACACAATTTTTATTATAATTGACCTTTTCCTTTGAATGAATTAGAATAGTAATAATCTAAAAAAAAGAGGTGGGTTTATGGATACAGCAACACGTTTCAAAAAAATTATGTCTGGTGTTTTTCGTTTAAGTTTTAAAGAAGAAGTTTTCAATTGTATAACACATGGTGTTATGGCAGTTATTATGCTTATTTTAATTCCTGTGTGTGCAGTTTATTCCTATGCAAAATACGATGTAACTAGAGCCGTTGGTGTCAGTGTTTTCACCATTTGTTTATTTTTAATGTTCATGGGTTCAACACTTTATCATTCAATGAAGTATAGTAGTCCACAAAAAGCAGTATTTAGAATACTAGACCATATTTTTATCTACTTTGCTATCGCTGGTAGTTACACCCCTATTGCATTAAGCTTAATTCAAGGGTGGGAAGGTTTCATCATTTTAATCGTGCAATGGACAATGGTCATCATCGGTATTTTATACAAATCGTTAGCTACTAATTCATTACCTAAATTGTCCCTTACCATTTATTTAGTAATGGGTTGGACCGCAGTTTTATTTATTCCGTCTTTACTAAAAAATGCCAACACAACCTTTCTAACATTAATTGTTGCAGGAGGTATTTTATATTCAATCGGTGCTTACTTTTACGCTAAAAAAAGCATGAAATATTCACATGTTATTTGGCATGTATTCATCAGTTTAGCCAGCATCGCACATTTCATTGCCATTGTATTTTGTATGTAGAAAAAAGACTTCATAAATTTTGAAGTCTTTTATTTTTGCTCTAATAATGCAATCAATTGTTTTTTTATTTCCTTTGCGTCATTTGTACAAGAACACTTTTTACCTGTTATATAAAACAGCAATTCACACCATTCTTCACTAGAAAAATTGTCTGTATCTATCTTATCTAACGAATCAAGTAAAACATCTTTAGACATGAATTTCAAATCAGAAAGATAGGTTAGATTATTTTTTTCAAATACATACATCAATAAATCTTTTCTCATTTTTCTACCTCGACTAATAAATTAGACTATTTCATTCACATAAATTCAATAGTAAAAAAGCTCTTTTTATTACATATTTAAGTATAACACCTGTGAATGAAATAGTCTACTTTTTGAAAACAGATACTTCTTCATTTTCATTTCATAACAACCAACGAAAGCAAATTTAAAAAGCATATGAACTCACTTGTATATTTCTTCAATTTAGGATACAAAAATACACATAAAAAAACATCTCTGTGATTCTATCACAGTTGATGTTTTTTACAATTATTTAAATGTTGATTTAAAACATACGCAATACATCATTCCATGTAGCATAAAGCATTAAAGCGATTAATAGCAACATACCAATATACATAATCATCTCAAAAAACTTTTGATTAATAGGGCGACCGATGATTTTTTCTAAAATCGTAATTAATGCTCGTCCCCCATCTAATACTGGAATTGGTAATGCATTAAAAATACCAACGTTTAATGAGAAGATTGCAAACAATTGAATATACGTTAAAATATCATCACTGAAAGCTTTCTTTGTTACATCAAAAATACCTACTGGACCAGACAATTGATCTAAATTTTTACCTTGTAATAGATTAGCCAACGATCTAAAAATTAACGTTGAATTATCTAATGTCTTTTGTGTTCCATATTGAAATGATTCATACCACGAAATCTTTTTCGTTTGTACTTGTACGCTTGTTCCTAATAAATAGGCTCTTTCCTTTTCGTTAAATGTTGGTTTTGCACTTAATTCAAGTGTTTCATCACCTCTTGGTACTGTAAAGATAAAGGTTTGTGGATCAAGATTAATTTCTGTTCGTACATCATCATATGAATCAATCTTAATAACCTTCCCATTTTCTTTTTTCATTGAAGTAATCACATCACCTGCTTTAAAACCAGCTTTTTCTGCAACACTATCTTCCACAACAGAACCAATCGTTGTCGATGAGGAATCAACTGCTCTACCCGTATACATGAAAATAAGCACAAAAATGACCCATGCCAATACAATATTCATGAAGATACCAGCTAACATCACAATAATTTTGCGTGTAGCACTAATTCCGTTAATCGTTCTTTCAAAAGGAACTTCTACCTCTTTTTTAGTATCATCTTCCTCTCCAGCCATTGATACAAACCCACCAATTGGCAATGCACGAATTGAAAACTGTGTTTCTTTTCCTTGATGTTTATAAATAACAGGCCCCATTCCAATTGAAAACTCCCCACAATAAACACCAAATTTTTTCGCTGCAATAAAATGTCCTAATTCATGTATCGTAACGATAACACTTAATAATAAAACAAACGCAATCATTCCTATAATGAAATCCATTGCTTACCCACCTTTCACTCTTTGATATACAAACTCCCTACTTAATCGATCGCTTTCTTGCAAGTCAGCCAATGTAGGAAACTCAATATAATCAATTTTTTCATATGCTTCCATAATCAATTCTTCAATTTGTAAAAAAGAAATCTTATGGTTTAAAAACAAATCAATGGCTGCTTCATCTGCTCCATTAATAATGGCACCACTATTTCCTCCTTTTCTACCTGCTTCATAGGCAAGCTTTAATAAAGGATAACGTTCATAACTAACTTCTTTAAAATGAAGTGTTCCAATTTTTGCTAAATCTAAAACATCGTCTGTATTTAATTTCATACGTTTTGGATACGATAAAGCATATTGAATCGGTAAACGCATATCAGCCGTCCCTAGTTGTGCCATAAAAGAGCTATCAACATAATGTACCATTGAATGAATCACACTTTCTTTGTTGATCAATACTTCTATATCATTAAAATCAATGTCAAACAAGTAATGTGCTTCAATAACCTCAAACCCCTTGTTCATCATCGTCGCACTATCAATCGTAATACGCTCCCCCATTGACCAATTAGGATGTGCTAATGCTTGTTCGACACTTACCTCTTTTAATTCCTCTCTTGTTTTATCACGAAAGCTTCCCCCACTAGCAGTAAAGACTAGCTTTTCGATTTCTTCATGGCGATTCCCTTGTAAAGCTTGGAAAATTGCAGAATGTTCTGAATCAATAGGATACATAACCCCATTATATTTTTTTAGATATTGTTTTACTAACATTCCACCAACAACTAAGCTCTCCTTATTTGCCAACGCTAATACTTTTTTTGTTTCAATTGTTTTTAACGTAGGTTTTAAACCAACAAAGCCAACCAATGCATTAATAACAATATCACCATCTAAATCAAGCAAAGAAAGGATTCCTGCTTCGCCATCATAAAAGTGAATATGTGGATATTCTTGAGCTAATTTTTCACGATCTTTTGCATATTGTACACATACATGTTCAACCTTTATGCAAGATAAAATTTCTTTTAATTTTTGAATGTTTTTACCACAGGATAAAGCTATAATTTCAAATGTATCTGAATGCTGTAAAATAACATCAATACTTTGCATACCTATACTTCCTGTTGCACCTAACAAAATTACTTTTTTCATAGTTCACTCCTAAACAAAAATAATCATTAACGCATAAAAGAATACCAAATTGTAAACTAAAGAGTCTATACGATCCATAAATCCTCCATGTCCTGGAAAGATATTAGAAAAATCTTTGATATTATAATTACGTTTAATTGCAGAAAATGCTAGATCGCCAATTTGTGAGATAATTGGCATTGTAAATATCGCACTAATCAATAAGACGAGAGGTACTTTCTTCAACATGAAGAAAGCAAATATACTCGATAAGATAATGGAGAAAAGAATACCACCAATGGAACCTTCTATCGTCTTTTTTGGTGAAATACGCTCACACAACTTATGCTTACCGAAAAAATAACCTGCAAAGTATGCACCTGTATCACAGGCATAGGTAGCAATGATGACAAACCATACAAGATAGCTATTATAATTGTGAATTGCCATAAAAGAAGTGGCAAATGTATAAAACAAAACAAATACTGCACAGATGATAAAACTATCTCGACTTGTCAACTGTTTAAAGAAAACAGGTAAAGCCATAATCGTAATCACACTCATACCTAACACAACAAAATGATATTTGACATCTAAAAATAGCAAGCCAAAACAAATCCCTAAAATAACAAAATAAAAAAGTGGTGGCATATGGCGATAGTTTGGTGTTAATTGGAACAATTCAAAACCACCAACCAAAAGACGCTTTAAGTAAAGTTCAGGAGAAATTGAAAGATAAAGATTTCTTTTCCAAACAAAACTCTCAGTTATGAACGGTCTAGCATTAGCTCCACCATAGAGTGGTTGAAGCAAAGGAGTCTCTACTTCTAAAAATCCTCTATTGTCTAATATTTCTCTAATTATCTTAATAATCTTTGCTCTCTTCATAAAGATTTCTCTAGATTCTAAGCTTGTCATTAAATCAAGATATCTTTGTCTATATTTTAGTTCAGAATCTTGAATTCCGTGAAATTTCTCAGGAAGAGGTAAAAATGCCTTAGACAAGAAAGTTATCTTTGAACAATCAATTGAAAGCTCTCCTCTTTTTGTTTTAAATATCTTACCAGTTACTCCAATAATGTCACCAGTATCTAACTTATTAAATAATTCAAACTGTTCTTTTGAAATAGATTCTTCTTTAATAACAATTTGCATTTTACCATAAGTATCATGAAGATCAATAAAAGCAATTTTTCCAAGAGACCTTAAAGATAATATTCTTCCAGCAACTGATGCTGTTTCTTCTGTTAAAGTATCTGCTGGTAGATCTTTATATTTCTCTTTAATATCTATAGAATTATGCGTTTTATCAAAAGTGTAGGGATAAGGAGTTATTCCCATCTCTACAACACTATTAAAATTATTTTTTCTATTTTCTTGATATTCTTCTAATCTTCCCATAGTTAATCACGTTTAAATATATAATATAAAAAGAAAAATAAATATAAATGGATTTATTTCTTCCTAGAATAAATAAACATAAATCCAAGTAATATTATGCTGATATACATTATAAACAGCAATTTATTTTCAGGAGCAACAGGAATATTAAATCCTCCACTACCAGCTCCTGCATTTCCAGAACCGATATTAAATACATTGTTTCCAGGAGTTCCTGTAACTTGACCATTAGGATTAACTGCAAAGGTTATTCCTTCTTTAAATTTGTCATTAAATGGAATTAAGTTACCGTTAGTTGTATACCAGTTACCAGTCTCCGGATCATACC
>SAAR01000969.1 GCA_009916335.1 Erysipelotrichia bacterium
GCACTACCCACAGGTGCAAATTTTACCATTTTTGTAAAAAACTCAATAACAGAACATTCAAAAATCTCTGTTAAGCATTTATATGCATCTCGAACCTCTCCACTATCATTGATGAGCCAATTCTCTAGATTCTTAAAGTTTTTTCTTAACAAAGGTTTCAATTGATATGCCGAAAGATTATTCCCAATCGAAATAACAATATCAGGTAACAAATTTTTAAGACTCCCGCTCCCATGCATCTCTGTAATCGGGTATGTAAAAACTCTTCCATTGCATTCAAGATTTGATAAATGCTCGACCGCAAAGATACAATTATACTTCTTAAAAAACATATTCAAGATCTTTATATCGTCAGGAAAAAATTGAACATTCTGCCCCACAACAACCATAATGTGCTTAAAACTCGCCAATTTTTCTGCATACTTCTTCCAGCTGTTATCTTCAGAATTTGAATTGATCAACCTTATAACTCGTTCCTTCGGCAAGGTAATACAATCATATTTATCAGTAGATTCTACAATAGGTATATTGATATGTACAGGACCTTTGCCATGATGCGTTAAAGCAAGCAATGCTTCATTAACTAATCGGTTGCACAACCACTCATCATCTTCATTTCTAATCAACGGTAAACTTACAGCTTTTTTAACAACACCATTGAAAATATTCGTCTGATCAATCTTTTGTATTTCAAGTTGGCCTTGAAAATACGGGTTTTTATCTGCTGTTATCGCAAGAACGGGAGCATTTTGATAAAATGCTTCTGTTATACCAGGAAGATAATTGCAAACGGCTGAACCTGATGTACAAATACATGCTGTAGTTTTATTACTGGCCTGTGCCAAGCCTAGTGCAAAGTACGCAGCACTTCTTTCATCTACTACGGAATAACAGGAAAAGTAAGCATCTGTTTCTAAAGAGTGAATCAAGGGAATATCACTTCCCCCCGATGAAAGAACAATGTGTTGTATACCATTACTCTTTAAAAGAGCAATTAGTATTTGTACACTACGGATATTTGAATACATTTGAATACCTCCATCCTTAATACTTTTAAAAGATTAAAGTTACTACTCATGTGGGAGAGCATTGTTCTCTCACTTAAATCACTTTCTTCCATTTTTCTAAGATTTTTGACCGGCTTTTTTCAAGCTATTTATTCTC
>SAAR01000970.1 GCA_009916335.1 Erysipelotrichia bacterium
GTGTACCAGTTAATGTCAATGGGAAAGTGTATGCATATACATGGCAAAAGGTATGTGTAGAGATGGAGGATAATTCATTGGCAGATGCGATTAATTATTTTTCTATGTTGTTAGAAGCACGCAATGAAATAATGATAGATATAAAAAATGACGAACAGTTGATCAAAGAAAACATTTTGCAATTTGAGCGAAATCAAGGTAAAATAAGATTAGTAATACTATATACGTTATTAGAAGATATTACATCATAAGGAGAACGAATGAGTAACATTTATCACATTAGTTTAGAACATTTAAGTTTAGATCAAGTAAATGATCTGTTTGCCCCTCAAGAAAAAAATCTTGATGTCTTACGTTCGTTTTATCATGTAGAAATTATTTATCGTAATAATGAATTGTTAGTGATGAGTGATGATGAACGCAAACTACGTCAAATTGAAGATGTCATTGCTTATTTAGTAAGTTGTATTCAAAATAAGCAAAGTGTTGGTGAGAGTGAAATTTTATTTGCGTCTTCATTAGCAACCCATCAACGTTTAGACAAACTTCAACAGTTGCACAAAGAGATGATTGCGAAGACAGTAAATGGCAAGCCAATTTATCCGAAAACATTAGGACAAGCGTATTTATACAAGTGTATGAAAGAAAAGGATATTACATTTGCCCTAGGGGTTGCAGGAACAGGAAAAACATATTTAAGTGTCATGTATGCGGCTAGTTTATTGAAAAAAGGGGAAATCAATAAGATTATTCTTACTAGACCAGCTGTTGAAGCAGGAGAAACGTTAGGATTTTTACCTGGTGATTTAAAAGAGAAGGTAGATCCTTATTTACGACCTTTATATGATGCTTTGCATGATGCTTTAGGTGTTGAAATGACAGAAAAGTTAATGGAAAAAGAAGTGATTGAAATTGCTCCCTTAGCATATATGAGAGGAAGAACATTAGAAAATGCGTTTATTATTCTTGATGAAGCTCAAAACTCTACAAGAGCACAATTAAAAATGTTTTTAACAAGAATGGGTTATCATTCAAAAATTATTGTTACAGGGGATATTACACAAATAGATTTAATTAAGAAAAAGGATTCTGGTTTACTAACTTCAAGAGAAATATTAGGCAAGATTCCAGGAATTGCTTTTGTGGAATTAACAAGTTTAGATG
>SAAR01000971.1 GCA_009916335.1 Erysipelotrichia bacterium
CACGAAGACCCGACGCCAAAGAATTATCCCAATTCCCAAAAACAATGAGAGCCACAAAACATATCGATATAGTGCCTAAAATTTAAGTGTTTACCACTTGTTTTCTTCTTTTGTTTTCTTTATCCACCCACCAATAAGTTTACCTAGTTCACTACACATTAAAGATAAAGTTGCATATCTTTTTTCAGCCATAGTTGTAGGATTTTTATCATCAGTTTTACCATCTTTAAAAGAAAAATATCCCAAATGATAAGCTAAAAGAATTTTTGCTTTTAATCTATCATGTGCAATATCTAAATCAGTCAATGTGGTTTTTTTATAATATCTTTTTTGACCCTCTACCATTAAGTCAAAAATTTTATACATATCCTCTCTAATTGATTGAGATAAAGCGTATTTTTCACTTCTAGGAAAATGGTTTAAATATAAATTTGTTTGTTTGGCAAAAGCCATAAATTTTCTAATAAAAACAGTATCAAAATCAATCATAAATCAGTCCAAAAAAATTTTTTAAGTGCAGTATTATCATACTGCACTACGAGGTACCAAATAGGCACGACCACCCACATCGCTGTTCGAATTCGACCGAACATTAGCCGAACTACGCGCACGAAGACCCGACGCCAAAGAATGAGCCCAACTCCCAAAAACAACGAGAGCCATTTCATTTCTTTGATGCCTCCAAAATCCATCGTTACCAAATCTTGCTGTTCCTGCAACACTCACCGCATTATCATTATGTGGATAACCAATGCTATCAATTTTATAAGCGTTAGTTGTTCTGTCTGTACTTCCATTGTAAAACTGGTTTACTCCATTTCCAAAACAAACCTGAGTATCATTTAAAGTAACTGGCATAGATACAACATCATATAGCGCAGAATCATAAGCATTAGCACTTGTTAAAGTTGAAATATCTACAGTTTCTTTTAATATCATGTGTACACCTGTAGTAGATGTGATGTATCCTATTCCTACTTCCCACATTAATCCATTAACATCTGCTATTCCACAAGCTTGACCATTATGTGTAGTTTTTGGTAGAACTGCATCGCTAACCCCACCTGTAAGACCACAATTTGAATAACCGCTACTTTTATAAAGAACTGTTGAATCATTAGCATCTCTTAGAGCATTATTATTACAACCTTTTGGTTGAAAAG
>SAAR01000200.1 GCA_009916335.1 Erysipelotrichia bacterium
ATACAATTGTAGCGGCTGTTGCACAGAACACTAAGTTGAATACAAATGCTGACCAATTTGTATTCGCAAAATCGAATAATGGACCTTTTGTAAAATCAATCCAACCGATAAAACCTCCTACATCTTCACCGCAAAGTAAACTGTATCCTAAAATTAAGAATGCTGCTGTCCCTAAACAGAAATCCATTAAGTTTTTCATAATGATGTTTCCTGCATTCTTAGCTCTAGTAAATCCTGCTTCTACCATCGCAAATCCTGCCTGCATAAAGAAGACAAAGGCTGCTCCAATTAGAAACCAAATCCCAAATACTTCACTTAAAACTTCTTCCATACTCTTCTCTCCCTTCAATCATTTTCTTCTTAAATAAACAAAAAAACGCATTCTTGATGTTTTACTAATCACATCAAAAACACGTCTTTGTGCTATTTAAAAAGAAGATAACTACACAAGATTATAAACAAAAAAGCACTCCTGATACCATGTATCAAAAGCACCCTTGCTTGTGTATGTGAACAGTTTATACCTAGCCTTTTCACTTGTCAACACCATTTTTAAAAAAATAGACATGTAAACGTTATCAAGTGATAATGTTCCTATTTATCATACTTTTTGTTTGTCTTTTTTAACAATTAGCATATAAAATATAACCACTTTTCACAAATATAAAATGATAAATAAGACGATTTATTTCTATCGTTTCATGAATTGTTCATAGTTTTCAAGCATCTGTTTAGCCAATATTTCTTTATCCATATCTAAAAGTTCTGCCACTTTATCAAATGTATAATTGACGTACATCACTTCATTGCGTTTACCTCGATATGGGTGTGGTGTTAAATAAGGACAATCTGTTTCAACCATGATTTTATGTATATCACATACTTGTGGAACTTCATTTAATCCTCTAGCATTTTTAAAAGTAATTGGTCCTGCAAAAGAAAGATAGTCACCCATACGCATGATTTCTTTTGCACTTTCTTTACTACCACTATAACAATGCATCATAAATTTTGTCTTTGCATATTCACGCAAAATATCTAAAGTATCCTTTGTCGCATCACGCATATGAATTAAAATTGGCATATGATATTGATTTGCTAATTGAATTTGGCGAATAAACCCACTTTCTTGATCCTCTTTTGCCACATCGTCCCAGTGATAATCTAAACCGATTTCTCCTAAAGCAACAATCTCATTATTTTGAATAATCTTCTCTAAACGTTTGTAATCTGCTTCATTAAAATCGTACAAATTACTAGGATGAAACCCCATTGCAATATCAATACAATCATAATGCTTTTGCAAACTTATCGCTCTTTCAAACTCATCAAAGTGCGTACATACAACAAGCATTCTTTGTACATTAGCATTTTTTGCATTGGCGATAATTTCATCTACTCTTTCATATAATTCATCACATGTAATATGGCAATGTGAATCAATTAAACCATAACGCATATTATTCCTCCTTAATCTCATATACAACAACTTCAACCTTTGTTGAAAAACCTAACTTTTTAGCAGTACGAATGCTCCCTGTATTAAAATCATCACAGCGATACATACACAGTTTATTTTGTGCTAGTACCCATCTAGCATTTTCTGACACAAGCATACTGCTAATACCTCGTTTACGATACTTTGGGTGTACTAAAATACCGATATCATAAGTATTCCACAAGTCAAGAATACTTGATACACCAACTAGTTTTCCTTCAACGAAAGCCCCTAGCACATGAATATCATCAATCATGATTTGGGCAAGATTCACCTCACTAGATGCACACTCTGCCTTCATCTCTTCAAGCAATTCTACCTCATGATAACTTAGTAATCTTACCACCACATCTTTTGCGACATACCTTTTCACTTGTTCAGTAAACATATAAAATTCACCACGTTTATGAATGACATTAAATTTATTTTCAATATAGTAACACATTTCTTCTAATGCCATTTCTTTAGATGGTAAGCATTTATAAGGAGCACGATAAGCAAATCCATCTTCCCATTTATATAACACGATATGTGGTGTATCTAACTTCTCAAAAATTACTTTATGTGCTTTCAGCTCTTGTTTAAATTTACACTGTAACATTTGTTTATAATTCATAAATACGCTCCTCTTATTAATAAGAGTATCATATCATAGAAACCTTGCAAATAAAAAAACAATATCATTTTGATAATACATATGATTTGATTGACCAAAGTGATTATGGAGATTAAGTTTTAATCAAATAAGCCAATAAAAAACAATTAAGAAGTAATGACTGAATGATGCTGTAATTCTAATTAGAAGTTAAATTAACTATTCAATTAAAATTTAATTCCTAATTTAGAATGATCGACTTCAAAGGGTTTAGACAACAATATAGTTGTTAAAAAGTTTTCATTTCATAGGCTTTTTCACATTTGCCTTCATTTGTGCAAATATAGAAACTTTAACCATCTTGTTTATTCAAATATATCTTATATAATTAGACTTGTAATGTGAAAACGCTTTAATTTCACGACAAGATATTAAAGCAAAAAATTAGAAAGGAGCATAGAATATGCACACACTTATCGTTTATTGTCATCCATATCCTGGAAGCTTTGGCCACGCTGAACTTGAAGCCATTTGTAGAAAATTAGAACGTGAAGGAAATTCTTATGAAGTCATTGACCTTTATGAAGAAGGATTTAATCCAGCTCTTTCTCGAGATGAATTAAAAGTTTATTTTCAAGGTAAAGTACTAGATCCAATGGTTCAACGACACATTGATTTATTAAAAAAGGCCGAACACTTAGTCATGATTTTCCCAATCTGGTGGAGTGATACTCCAGCAATGTTAAAAGGTTGGATTGACCGAGTTATGTTAGTTGGATCTACTTGGCATTTAACTGAAGAAGGAAAATTAATTGGTGATCTATCAAATATTAAAGATTTAGAAGTATACACTACAACAGCTGGGCCAACTATTGATACCGTCAAAGAATGTGGAAATGCTATCCGTGCTTGTTTAATTGATGGTACTATGTGGCAATTAAATATCGGTGGAAGAATTGAAGCAGGTGAAGAAGATTTAGGAGATGCAGCAATCTGGAGTAATTATGGATTAGTTGGTTTTGGTACACCTGAAGAACATGAAGCTTACTTACGCAAATTAGAAGGTTTAGAATAATTTAGAGTGTTTTTTGATGAAAGCAAGGTAAAACTTGCTTTTTTTCATAGTTTATCTAATAATTAAATAAAGGTGATGATGATGCGTCCAATTAATTTACAAAAAATAAATCATAGTTTTATTGAATTGTTAAAAGATAAAAAGTACTCCCAAATATCAATCAAAGATATTACTGATAAAGCCAAAGTATCTCGAAGAACTTTTTATCAATACTATGAAAACAAACAACAATTATATGAAGAAGTAGTTGGTGATTTTATTGAATGGTCGCTAAAACCATTTGAAAAAAACGAAGATAATCAAGTGTTTAGTGCTAAAATTGAGCATTTCCCTCAAACATTAATAGAGAACTTAGAATTAGTAGAATGTTTATTCGATGCTGATTGTCCTCAAGTATTAGCGAACATTATTGAAAAAATATTAACGAATCAAATTCAAGAAGAACAATCAGGCTTCTTTATAAATAAGTTGTCATTATTGGCAGCACAAAGATATTATGTAGAAATTGTATCTCAAAACTGCTGTTCGTCAATTAATTACGTTCTACATAATAAACATTTATCTAAAGATGAATTAATTAAGGGATTATGTGATGCATGTGATGCTATTTCATATTTCTACCGAACGGATCATTAATCCGTTTTTTTCTTTAAAACCATTAATAAACCATATTATAAATTGTTTTCTAAAGAAACTAATTAAGTCTTCCTTTATGCAATTTGTCCATAATGTTTTTAATAATAAAGCAAATTGAATCATGATATAATAATCATATAAATGTAAAGGAGAGATTGTTAATGATTTTATTTCATGGAAGTAATGTGAAAGTTGAACAACCTAAAATTATTATTTCAAACAGAACCCTTGATTTTGGGGCTGGATTTTATACAACTTCAGATGAAAGCCAAGTCATAAAATGAGCGAAATTACAAACATTACGCCGTAGAAGTGGTATTCCAACTGTTTCTGTTTATGAATTATATGAAAGTAAATTATCACCGCTTTCTATATTGCATTTTAAATACGCAAATAAAGAATAGCTTAAATATGTAGTTGAAAATAGAAAAGGAACTTATCGTGGTAGAAAATATGATATTGTTATTGGACCAGTAGCAAATGATAATACCATGCCAGTTATTAACAATTATATAGAATGATGAATTAAAGCTATGGTATTATAGTAACATTGCCATATTTGATATGTGGGAACATGAAGAAGCAACAGGAGATCCTACGAACTCTTTATACTTGAGAGGTGATGAAATTGACTAAAGAATTTAGATTTTTCACTTATTTGCTTGAGAGTTATGCTAGTCATAAAGGTATCAAGGCAAGTGAAGTTTTAAAAAAATTAGATGAAAAAAAATTGACAGACTTTGTTTTCAATATGTATGAATTGTATCATATAGAGGCAATTGAAAATGCCTTTAACGATATTGACAGTTTAATTGAAACAGGAAAACCTGCTTGGTAGGTAGAGTAAAAAATTGTAGAATATGATATGGAGTGCTGATTTTCACAAACTTTAACTTTTTTACAATAAACCTAGCAAAAGACTACCTCTTTGAAGGTGGGAAGAATCGTGTCTAGCTATTGTGTAGATTTTATTGAGTGAATACATGTGATAATTAAAAGTGGTGTATAAGAACCCTACATGCTTTAGTTGTTGGAACATCAACTCTTTAACATAACAAAAGATAAGCAAAAACCGTCTGAAACGACGGTTTTCTTTTATTCACTCATTTTCTATGTTTTTTACTTGAAAATGTATTATTTATTCAACAGAAATTCGTTTATTTATTTTCTTTCGTTGTTTCGCATTAGCTCATATAACTCAATTTCTTTATCGCTTAATGTTCTATTGGTATTTGCTAAAACGGATAAACATAGTGCTTGATCAATGGAAATATCTACATCATTAATTAAAGCATCTAACTTTTTCTCTTTAATTTTTCGACAAACACCACTTATATCTGCACATGTATAATGTTCACTTTGTTTTGCTAATTCCATAAAATCAAGATTTTCAAACTGTGATAAGTGGTATGCAAATTGTTTTTCTCTTGATGCTAAATCAGGTAAACCAATATACAACACATTATCAAAGCGACCTGGACGTTTTAATGCAGGATCAATGTCATAGATTCTATTCGTCGCAGCTAATACCATAACTCCTTCTAATCCTTCCATTCCGTCCATTTCCGTCAATAGCTGGTTAATCATTTTAACCTGTCCATTTGCAGTATCTCTATTTTGTGCAATAGAATCAAATTCATCAAAAAATATAATGGAAGGTTTTTGTTCTCTTGCATCTCTAAATACTCTTCGCAGTTTCTTTTCACTTTCCCCAACAGCACCACTTAATAATTCTGGACCATTTACAATGAAAAAGGAGGCATCACATTCTGAAGCAATCACCTTAGCAAACAAGGTTTTACCACAACCTGGAGGACCAAACATCAAAACCCCTTTAGGTACATCTAAATCTAATTCTTTATATTTATCAGCATATAGTAATGGTTTTTCTACCATTTTTCGTATCTGCTTTTTCACATCGTCCATACCTGCAATCTCATTCCATGTATGTTCTTTTTTCTTTTCTTTAATATCGTTGTCTAATATAAATCGACGATTATACTTTTCTGATAGACTCTCATAACGATCTCGCATATCCAAAGTAATCGTAGGTTTGTATGATGAGCAAGCTTGGATAATATCCTCTTTACTTAATGCTTCATACTTCTTTTGACGATACATTTCTTTAATTAAGGATTCTATATCTGCTGCTGTAAAACGCTCCATTGCTTTCGCAACTTCGGATAAATCAGCTTCAGATAATACAGAAGTTTCTCCTAAATATTTTTTTAGTATCGCAATTTTCGCTTCCACATCAGGTTCATAAATATAAATACATTTGTCAAAACGTCCTGGTCTAATGGCAGCAGGATCAATCTTATCTGGATAATTTGTCGCTCCTATCACAAGTACATCATTCAATTTATCAAAAC
>SAAR01000972.1 GCA_009916335.1 Erysipelotrichia bacterium
GAAGAGTACAATGACGATGGGATAAATTCAAAAAACATTATACCTGTTAACGGGAAAATTACAAGTTTGTTAAAGAAAGACTGGGGACTAAACGACATATGGAATGATTTAATCCTGCCTCGTTTTGAAAGGATGAACCAATTGACAAGTTCAAATCAATTTACTACATGGAATGAAAAACATCAAAAGCATTTACCAATTGTACCTTTAGAGTTATCTAAAAACTTCTCAGCAAAACGTATTGATCATAGGCACCATGCTATGGATGCTCTAGTAATTGCCTGTTCAACAAGAGATCATGTAAATTTACTTAATAATCAATTTGCCAAATCTACTTTCAGACACGACTTGAATAGGAAACTTAGACTGTTCGAGAAAACCATATACACTGATTATAAGACTGGGCAAAAAATTGAAAGAGAAATCCCTAAATCATTCATTAAGCCATGGACTGATTTTACAATTAATGCAAGAGATACTATTGAAACTATAATTGTAAGCTTTAAACAAAACCTTCGCGTAATCAACAGAACAAATAACTACTATCAAAAATGGATAGAAAAAGATGGAATTGTTAAGAAAGACAGGGTAAAACAAGATGGGAAAAACTGGGCTATCAGAAAACCTATGCATAAAGACACAGTTTCAGGATTGACAGATTTACCATGGGTAAAAGTTCCTAAAGGGAAGATTTTAACAGCAACAAGAAAATTTTTAGACACATCATTTGATTTAAAAACAATTGGTTCAATTACTGATACTGGAATACAGAAAATATTACGAAACTATCTCGAAAGCAAAGGGAATAATCCTGAAATAGCATTCTCTCCGGAAGGGATAGAAGATCTAAATAGAAACATTTCTATCTACAACGAAGGAAAAAATCACAAGCCAATAACAAAAGTTAGAATGTATGAAATAGGAAGTAAATTTCCTGTTGGTGAAAAGGGGAATAAAAAAGCTAAGTATGTGGAAGCAGCTAAGGGAACAAACCTATTTTTCGCTATATATCTTAATTGCGAAAATAGACGCAGTTACGAAACTATCCCTTTGAATATTGTAATTGAAAGGTTAAAACAAGGACTAACCGCAGTACCTGAGAAAAATGAGGCTGGTGATAATTTGCTCTTTTATCTATATCCAAATGACTTAGTATATGTC
>SAAR01000973.1 GCA_009916335.1 Erysipelotrichia bacterium
ATGTGTTAAAGCAATACAAGGTCATACGTCGTTAGAATGTAATCGCTTTGCAACTGACATATATGATGATCTTTCCAGTGTTGCTTGGTTTATGGAACATATTTTTCAAAATAAGTTTCAGATTTTTAAAGATGGTATTTTGGAATTGAGCGATGAAGATAATTTTAGAATAGATCCAGATTTTAAATTAAGTATGAAAACACATCGCGCAATTTTTGGTTCAACCTTAAAAAGCAAACAACGTTTCGAAGCATATTTAACTAAGCATATTTCTTATAAAACATGCAAACAAACACTTTTTCTGGATGAGCCTATTGCTAACATCACCCATACGCTTTCCACTGCTATTTCTAAAGAACACTATAAACGTATTGTTAAAGAACTAAAAGATGCTCAATTACCTAGTGGATTGGTGACGCTCTTGTATGGCTATCCTGGAACTGGGAAAACCGCTACTGTCTATGAAATTAGCAAATTGACAAAACGAGACATTTTACAAGTCGATATCGCTTCGATTCGTGATAAATATGTTGGCGAGAGTGAAAAAAAACTTAAAGGTATTTTCAAAGAGTATGCAAGAGCTAAAGAAGAATTAAAACATATTCCAATTTTATTGTTTAATGAAGCAGACGCACTTTTTGGACAAAGAATGGATACCAGCGATAGTGTGGATGTTATGAATAATTCCATGCAAAATATTTTACTTGAAGAGCTTGAAAAGTTTGAAGGTATTTTCTTTGCAACGACTAATCTGATTAATAATATGGACAATGCATTTAATCGCCGTTTTCTCTACAAAGTAGAATTTACAAAGCCATCGCAGCAAACCCGAGCAAAAATTTGGCAATCGAAACTACCACAATTAGACGATAAAACATATAACGCTATTGCAAAATATGATTTGACTGGTGGGCAAATCGAAAATGTCACGCGTAAATATATGGTCGATAAGATTTTAAATCTTAAGGCTTTTAATCTTGATGAACTCAAACAATTGTGTCTCAATGAACTTCAGTTCAAGCAAGAAAACAAGCAGGTAGTTGGGTTTTGTTAACTCAATATTAAAGAAAAGAGGTGTTTTTTAAGATAGATAAAGCATCTCTTGATGGTTTTAGATAAAGGCACTTGTTGCTGTAAAAGTTCATAAAGTTGATTTAAAAT
>SAAR01000974.1 GCA_009916335.1 Erysipelotrichia bacterium
CCAACTTGTTTGTGAAAATCTACCTAGAAACCATGCTATTGAAGCAATAAAAATAAGATACCAGCAAGTTATTGCTCCTTTCCAAGAGGGATCCACAAGCGCAACCAAAAATGAAAGTACAAGCAGAAAAATACTATAGCTATAATAATGCATCGTTTTTTGTTTTTCTTTCATTTAAAAGACGTTCAAACTCTTTTAACGCTGTCTCTACTATGACTTGGCTTTCACGATCATCTGGATTGTACTCCTTTTTATATGTAAAATCAGGATCGATTTGATGATACAGTTTTCTAGCAATCTCTTTGCCTAATATACTATTAAATGCGATGTTACAGCGTTTATTAATGGGATATAGTAATAATCGATACATCAGTGCAAATAAAATAATAGATGTGGTGATAATGGTATATGTTTCTCCAAACATATGATTCTCCTATGATTTGAAATAATGTAATAGACAAACTATCAGTATTAAGCTTTGAAGCAACGCAATCACCTTGATCCAAAAAAGTATTGCTTGAGATGATTTTAAAAACTTGATATGTCTGGATGGCAGAGTAAGCGTTGATGAAGCTTTATCTTTCCATTCTGAAACAATAAGTAGTGTTAAAATAAAAAAGGTACACAGTGCTCCAAAGTGTTCATTGAGAAAGTTCATCATGGTGTTTCTCCTTGTGTAATTGCGTCTTATGCTGCGCTCGTTTCTGATTGATACGGTGCATCATCTCTTCATGTGAAATGAGATTGCTTCCTTTTGCGTTATTGAGGCGCTCATCAATTAAAGGAGCTAACTCTTTGGCTTCTTGTTTGTCATAACACTCTTGTAAACGTTGATATTCTGCATAAGGGAGAAACACACTTTGAGGGATCTCTTTTTCATCGGTGATAATGACTTGTTGCAGTTTATAAGAAGCTACATAATCTAAAATACGCTCTATGTGTCTTTCAAATTTAACACGTGTGGTTGTAAGATAGATCACATTATCTAACAATGTTTTTTCATGTTCTTTTTTTATTTTTTGCTTTTTTGACTCTTCTTGATCACTTTTATACATCCAATATACCAATACTACAGCAAAAGCGCTCACAATCCATTGTCCCCAAGATGCTTCAACCATCAGTTTTCCTCCTTTTTAATAGATACATAATAGGCAAAAAA
>SAAR01000975.1 GCA_009916335.1 Erysipelotrichia bacterium
ATGTAAGACAGTTCGGAGTGAATTCCTTTCCGACAATATTGTTAGAGAAAGAAGGCACGATTCGGAAAGTATTATCTGGCTATGCTAATAAAATCGAAATTATAAAAATGGTTGAGGAATCATTGTCTAAAAAATATTAAGGAAGTGAAATGCCAGAGTTACCAGAAGTTGAAACGATTAAAAAAAGTTTGAAGAAAAAACTCCTTGCTCAGAAAGTGACAAGTACTGAAGTGAGAACCAGTAAGTTGAGATGGTTATTACAAGAAAATTTAGCTTCAAAGATCAATAATAAAATTATCCTTGATGTTATCAGAAAGGGTAAAGTGCTGTGTATTAAATTATCTGATGGTTTTCTCCTTATTCATCTTGGTATGACTGGTAAAGTTTTGATTAAATCTCATAACTATACCCCATTGAAACATGACCATGTTATCTTTAGGTTATATGACATAAGCCTTGTATACAACGACCCAAGACGTTTTGGATATATCGAATGGGCTAAGGATATCGATAAATCGCATCCAAGATTTTATCACAAGGGACCAGATCCGTTCGATGATGAATTTACCCTTCAGTATCTGACCTCGAAACTAAAAAAAAGTAAAGCTGAAGTAAAATTATGCCTGATGAACGATAAAATTTTGACTGGCATTGGTAATATTTATGCCAATGAGATTTTATTCAGGGCTCGTATGTCTCCTGTTAAACGTAGTCATCTTCTATCGAACGCTGAAATACTTAAGATATTTGAAAATACGCGACCACTTCTGGAAGAGGCAATTAGTCTGGGTGGTAGTACACTACGCGATTATGTTGATTCAAATGGTGAGAAAGGAAGTTTTCAGGATTATCACCGAGTCTATAATAGACATGGAAAACCGTGTGTGATATGTGGCGCAGAAATTGAAAAGATAGTAATCGCTGGGCGTAGTACATTTTTCTGCCCTGTCTGTCAGGGAGCTGGAGATGGTAATAAGTAATATTTACCATATGAATTCATTATATAAAGAGAGTCTATTTGATAGCAGTATAAAAATCATGTTAACTTTCTTTAAAAGAGGAGAGTCGCTTTTGAATATCGTTAATAATGTTGCTTTTGTTTTATTTTTTACTATATTTTCCATCGGAGTGGTTGTTACCTTAGTTGGACCAAAAG
>SAAR01000976.1 GCA_009916335.1 Erysipelotrichia bacterium
GAGCTTTTACACGACATTTTAAAAGAAAAAGTCTATACCCGTGATCTATTTGGTCAGGATTAGAAAGTATAAATGATGAAAGTTGAGCATTAAGAGATGAATTTTACAAGAACAAGCATACCCGATGTTATTATTATTGATCCAAAAATACATGGTGATGAGAGGGGTTATTTCGTAGAGACTTTCCGCCAAGATAAATTTGAAGCATTTTTAGGTTTTAAGGTTCATTTTATTCAAGACAATGAATCCAGAAGCCATCATGGAGTATTGCGAGGGCTTCACTACCAATTAGCCCCTTTTGCGCAATCAAAATTGGTTCGTGTTATTGATGGAAAAGTGCTAGATGTCGCGGTGGATGTACGAGTAGGAAGTCCAACTTTTGGACGACATGTAGCAGTAGAACTTAGTGGTAAAAACAAACGACAGATGTTTATTCCCCGTGGATTTGCCCATGGTTTTGTTGTACTCAGTGAAATGTGTACATTTATGTATAAAGTCGATAACTATTACTCTCCTGAGTGTGACAGAGGAATCTCTTTTAATGATCTTTCTCTAGGGATTGACTGGACGATAGAAACAGCACACCTTCAATTATCCAAGAAAGATACTATGCAACCAAAACTTTCTGAGGCAAATGACTTATTTGATTATAAAGTAAACTACTATGCATAGAATTTTAGTGACAGGCGCTAATGGACAAGTTGGTAGTGAGATAAAAGGACTCTCAGTCCATTATGCGTATACCTTTTATTTTACTTGTAAAGAAAATTTAGATATTACCAATGAAATAGCTCTTAAAAATTTTATTCTCAGTCGCAATATCACTGCCATTATAAATTGTGCAGCGTATACCGCTGTTGATAAAGCAGAGTCGGATGTTGAGAATGCAGATGCTATCAATCATAAAGCAGTTATGTATCTTGCCAACATTGCAAAAGAGCAAAACATAACACTGATTCATATTTCAACAGATTATATTTTTGATGGAACGAACCATAAACCTTATACAGAGACAGATCGTGTTAATCCTCAATCTGTCTATGGTAAAACAAAGCTTGATGGTGAAATTGCGGCAGCATCTATACTTCCAGAAACGATCATAATTCGTACCGCTTGGGTTTTTAGTGAATATGGTAATAATTTTGTTAAAACAATG
>SAAR01000977.1 GCA_009916335.1 Erysipelotrichia bacterium
ATATTAAAAAGGTACGCAAATGTACAACCCCAGTATAAATACCAAGCCATACATCTGTGTACCTTATATATAAACTATATACTATTAAGAATTTTCCCTACATTTGTACATTGTCCATCAAAAGAGATTTCTGCTATAGGCTCTGCATTTTTTATAGCAATCTCATAATTTGAAGCAATTGCATCTAACTGCTTACTATCACCTTTTTTATAAGTAGTATGCAAATATTGCCCTAATTTTGTATTTAACATTTCTGTTGAAAGTTTACTCTTTGACATACGTTCATAATGAGCCAACAACCATACTTCAAAGCATATATTGGAAAATGCTAATTCTATCGCATATAACTCTGCGTCTTTCTGTATAGATTGCAACTCATCTACGCTTAATTCATCTTTATCAAATACAACAATTTGACGAGAGTTTTTGTAATCTCGTAACGACTTATCGTTACTCAATTTACTTAAAACTGTTTTGATTATGTATCTACCAGTTCCTTTGATTTTAACAATTTTTACAGACGAACTTTTATTTAACTGTCTCCAACTATTCAAATAGGTTTCTTCAGTCTTACTTTCTACAAATATTAATATCTTATTTTTAACCGTTCGATTTCGCTTCACTCTTAGCGCACTCATAGTTTACTCCCAACACATCTTCTAACATTGGATAGTTAATAATCTGATCAGCACCATACACGCCTTGTAAATATCGTTTTTTATAACCATAATCCTGACGCCTGCAATCTGGTGAGTCAAAATCAAAAATACTATATAATTCTGAACAGCCAAATCGATCTTTCTCAACAAACCAAATCTGATCTGGACGTAATGATAAGTCCATTAATGAGAATTCATGTGTCGTTACTACAAATTGTGATGTTGAATTCCACTCATTAAATAAGCGTAATGCTACCTCTGTAAGTTTGATATGTAAAGGCGCATCAAACTCATCAATCAAAAAAAGTGCCTCTCGTCCTTGATTCATAAAAATTGTTGCAACAATTAAGAAGAATAATTTTGTACCCGCGCTTTCGTCCTTATAATGAAGCCAAAATAATTTTCCCTCTCGATTCTTATGTGCCAAGTAAATATCAGTAACCTTTTCGTCTACAGTCTGTATAGAGGTACTAATCTCTCCATTCACATCCTGATTG
>SAAR01000201.1 GCA_009916335.1 Erysipelotrichia bacterium
ATAGAGTAGCAGGGAATCGAACCCTACACAGTTGCTATCTGTATCCCTCCAATTACTCTAGCCAGCTGTCACTTAATTAATCCTGTGACACTTTACATATGGACTATACACCACTCATCAGGATAGCTGGACTCGAATCAACACTACATGTTCCCAAAACACGCATGCTACCATTAACACTATATCCTGTTACTATATGCCATAATACGCTCAATACCTAGAACTATAACTTATAACATATAATAAATAAAGGAGAACTAGGACAACTGGAATCGAACCAGTACCAGATTGCGACTCTGCCTACCATATGCCAATTTGGCTATATCCTATAAATACAAAGGGCTGTTAGTTTCTAGTACTCATTTACCAAAGTATTCGACCTTGCACCCTATTGCTTGGCTGTTAACTCTATAACATTTAAGCACCGTCAATCAGCACACCTACTTTAAGCTTCTTATTAATGGTCAAGAGTAACCCTATTTTATCGAATGTTTTCAATAAACAAATATCACAAGTTTTATTATGGTGCCTGCCACCTTACGCTATATAAAATAGCCACTAATCTAATCCAATTGTCTTTGTATTAAAACAAAACACTTTTCCAAATAGATTCAATTGAATCCATGATGTAGCCAAGCGCTTGCCATTACTTTTATATTTAGTGATATAATGCTTAATCATTAAACTTTACCTCCTAACTCAAAATGTTTAATACACCAGCTACTACCAGTAAGATAGATGTAAATACACTTAATGCAATAGCTAGGTAGTCATGACGATAATACCACTCTTTAAAGTTGGTAACTGAACCTACGCCGTATAAAACGCCTAGAATAATCAAGGCAATATTAATTACAATCATTATTTATTCTCCTCAAATTATCCAAATACACTTATAAATAATACTACACCAATTAAAAAGCATATGAGTGATTCTTTATTTTTTTCTTCATACCAATATGCAAAAGACGAAATCCACATTAAAAGTGAAAACATTAAGATAGTAAAATTAATTATAATCATTTATTCTCCTGACTTTCTACATAGAGTAAGATACAAAAGGCGTCTGCTTGGTCATCATTAACTTCTTCTTCTGGTACAATGTTATAGTTTTTAAGTATTCCAATACTCTGCTGTTTTCGTTCCTTGCTTTTACCTTTAATTAAGTGATAACCGCACCACATTGAATTACTTACATCAACATATCCAATGTTATGACGGTTACGCATAACTCCTAAGAATGAACCGTTAGCCCTAATCAAAGAGATGTTACCCTTAGACTTGAATGTGATAATCGGCTCTTCAATATAAATAAAATAATCAAATAAGTTGTAATGCTCAATGATTTCTGTTATACCATCAGCTATAATCTTGGCACGTTCCAAAGGGTCTTTACTTTTACCACCTGCAACTGAACCGACTACATACTCATTTGTTAAAGGGTTACGAAACGCATAACCAGTATTAGAAGTGCTAAAGTCAATCGCTAATGCTTTGCTCATAAATCAGAACTCAATTCGATGTAAAGCTCTTTGCTTAGTTCTCCGATATCAAATAAGTGCTTAACATAGTGTTCATATTCAATTGGAGTCAATACTTCTTTTTGTGCTAAAATAAATTCTTTATTCATTTCTTTATTCTCCCTTAAAAATTAAAGCTGTATCAAGATTAATCAAACCACATTCAACAGCGTTAAGTAATAACTCGTTAAAGTCAACTTTTGACAATGTTTCTTGCTTAAATAATAGCTGTTCTTCTGTCATTTGCTTTCCTCTCTCAACTTGATATATCTATTATATCAAATGCACTTTTCAGGTTTGGTTTATCCTCTGTTATGTAAGCTATACTTGACTTTGTAGGAATTTTATGTTATACTCTTTATAGGAGGAAAACAATGGCAAGAGATAGATATCTAATGTATTTACGACAGCAAGAATACAAGAAGCGTATTATAATTAAAGTAGATAATACAAGAGTTAGAATGAACAGAGAATACATGAATCAGCCAGAGGTAGATAAGGAAACGCTAGAACTTTGGAATAGTCAACCACCTATACACTTTGACTTAAAAAAATAAATCAGCCACTTAGGGCTTTTATTTCACGCTTGACAGAAATTTAACTAGAAGTGCCAGAAAGTAAGTACAACATTATTCTTATTTATAATATTTCTAAAGGAATTACGGAGTGTTTGATAATCTTTTCATTTCGTACTGGAATCTAATTTTCCGAACGTTTGTAATTAGCGAAAAACTAATTTAAGGTTATATATATATTACTACGTTTTTTTGCACTTTAAATAATTCGGTATTTCATGACAATAAAACTATAATTTTGAATTAATAACTAAAAACACGAGTTATTTCCGAACTATTAGAAAAGTGCTATGTTTGAGTATATTATTACTACATTTTTTTGCACTTTATTATTGACAATATTTTTTATTTATGATACTATTAATTTATCAAATGAAAGGAGATAGAACGAAATGGCAAAACCAAAACCAACTTTCTGTAAGAATTGCGGAGAAAATAAAGAATGTAAAACTTTCAATAAAACTGGCAAAGCTTGCAGAAAAGGAAAGGCAAAAGGTAAAGCTATTTCACAGAAAACTATTGATAAAAGAGATAATTATGATTCGATTCTGGGAGATTTACACACAGATTACTTGAATTTTATGGCTCAAAGACAAATAAAAGTGATTTATGATGATGAAAACGGAGAAAAGAAAGTATTATCTAGGAACAATAAAGTATATTCTTTTGAGAGATGGCTTAACATGAACGGTCATAAAACGTTGGCAATGTGGTTTAGACGCAATTTTAAAGGACATCTAGAAGAATTTAACTTTAAAGACTTTGTATAGGAGAAAAAATGGGTTATACAACAAAACATAAGCCTTATAAACTAAAAAGTATTAAATGTAGTGGATGTGGATGGTCAATATCACATTGCATGGACTTAAAAAAAGAACAACTTAGAATAAAAAGTTTAAAAAAAGAAGTTGTCAAAGAATATATTCATGTAGATAACCCTAAATGTAAGCATTGCATTGAATTAGAAAAAAAGATATTTTAAATAGGTTTAAGGCTTGACAAAGGTAAAATAATTTGATACTATGGTATAAGAAAAGGAGAATCAAATGATTAAAATTATTAGCAGTGAAGAATACGCAAAATTAACAGGAGATATTGATTATTGGAAAGCACTAGCAGTAAAAGAAGAGAAAAGAAAAAACTTTTATGAAAATCTATATAAAAGCGAAAAAGCAAGAGGCATTGAACTAATAAAAGAAAATCAATCATTAGACCGAAAATTAGAAGAACTTGAAAAAGATAAAGTAACTTTTATTAGTTTTGGAGAAGTTAAAAGTTTAAGAAAAGCTAGAGGAATAGCTGAAGAATTTAGAAAAACACTTAATAACGAACATAATTGCAATCGGAATTGTTTTAAAGAACATATTTTACCAGCTATTCAAAGAGATTATGATTCAATTGATTCTAGAAATAGAGTAGCTAAATATAATTTTGTTAATTATTGGTATGATAACTTATTAGCGTTTTATCCTTGGCTTAAGCGATTGTACTCAATTAACGGTATAATTCGCTTTGAATAAAAATAAAATAGTATTTAAGGCTTGACTTTTCAAGTCTTTTTTGTTATTATATACTAAAGGAGAAAATAAATGAAATTTTATTATGTAGCATTAACAATTAACCCAGAACAACCTGTTAAAACTTTAGGAGGCAGGAGATTAGCTTATTATAATGAGCTCTATCAAGCGGTATATCAATGCAAGGCTTTAAATAATAGTGTACTTGGATGGAGAGAAGTTATTAAAAGTCAAAATAAAGAACTCCCTTATAAAGTTTATTGCGTAGAATCAGAGCCAACGGAGGTTAAGTGAGTGACATATATTTTGGAGGTTGTTAGATGAATTTGTTTGAAAAAGTAATAACAGCCGTAGAACTAAAAACAGAAGACAGATTCAGCGAGGAAAATAGTTGGCTTGTTGAAAATATAGTACCAGTAGGACAAGCTGGATTGGTTGTTGCACCATCTAAGTCATTTAAGTCTAGCATTACCTTGAATATGGCAATAGCTATAGCACAAGGAAAAGAGTTCGCAGGTCTTAAAACTAAGAAGAGTAATGTTTTAATTATTGCAAATGAGGACACGCCACACGTATTACATCAGCGTTTAAACGGATATGATGAAATGGTAGAGGGATTAAACTTTCTTACTGGTGGTTTGTTTAGACTAGACAATTCAGACCACATGAATAGCTTATATGCTTATATCTTGCAAAATAATATAAAGTTAGTTATATTTGATAACTTGAAAGATATGTTAAGCACTCCAGACACTTTGAATGACATGTCAAAAATGAATGATGTCCTAAACAATATCACTAAGCTAAAACTTATCTTTGAAGACGTTACATTTATGTTAGTGGCACACGCTAGAAAATCAGTTGCTGATGATTCACTTGATAATAAAGAATTTAGAGTTCGAAGTACACACGCTTTAGGTTCATCTGCATTGGGTGCTTGGTTTGAGTTTTGTTTAGACTTGTCGCCAAAGATTGGAAAGCATTCAAAATATAGTATATTGAGTGTAGAGGGTCGGAATTTCGCATTTGATAGAGAACTTTATTTTGGTTATGTAGCTGACAAGTTTTTGATGATAGACCCAAACAAAAAAGAACCTGAACCAGATAGCGAACTAATTGAAAAAGTGAAAGCTGAAACTCCTAAAGAAGTTACAAAAGAATCGGCACAGGCCTTCTTAGACTTAGCTAAAGAACAAGGAAAGGTAACAGAAAATGAGTGAAAAATGGTACGTTATTAAAGTTAGCGAAGAAAATAAACTCAATTTTAGAGATACGCAATACTATGTAACAAGTTTTTATTATGCTAGTTTGGAAGACGATATAGATAGATACGGAGATACAGTCGTATTGATTACACCAAGTGAAGAATTGGCAGAAAATACAAAGAAAGCGTTAAATGAACAAATACGAGAACAAGGCTATTAATTTATACGTGGAAGTTTATGGCTGGTTATACCGTGCATTGGAAGAAATGATAAAAGCAGAATGGCATAATGACGAACTTTTCAAAGTATGGCTTAATCGTGCTGATTTTCTAGTCAGACAGTCTAAAAAGTTGCATAAAGCTTGCGAAAATGAGTATTCTAAACGTGCATTAGTTAGAGCATTGCAATTAAAAGCAGAAGTAAACAAAAAAATAGCATCTAATGCTTGACAACGATAACTAATTTTGATATAATAATATATATAGAAATAAAGGAGAATTAACAAATGGTAGTTAAATTAACACAAGAACAATATGATTATCTTGTAACGTTCAAAAAAATTGATAAAGCAATTTATTATATCTCTCGCTGGGGTTGGGACTATCCTCTTGAAGACGGTAATGGAAAAGTTTATGGAGATTTAGAAGAAAAACCATTTGAAGTTGATGAAAAACTAAAAATGTTAAACGCTATGATTAGCGGTTATGAAGTTATTGAACCTAAATTTAAGTTTCATATTTTTTCTGATAAGAGTGGCTTTACACGTTTATATTATGCTGGAAACCGTTTGGAACTAACATCTGATATTGCTGAAGCAAAAGAAGTTAAAAAAGATAGTGAAGAATATAAAGCATTGGTAACTTTAGGTTTTTACAAAGACGAAGTATGATAACATCTTTTGAATCTCTAGCTGAAAGGCGTTTAATAACTCTTAATTATCACAAAAAGGACAGTCAGCAGTATATCAATAGCTTGAATTATTTTGAATATGCTAGAATATACTTCGATAAAAATGGCTTTCCTGAAGATAACAGACGAGTTTATCAAAGTGGTAAGCGAAAAGGCCAAAAAGTCGGCTGGTCTGATAAAGAGGAAAAGCAGCAGAAAGAAGATATTAGAAACTTCATATATGAAAAGCAATTACAAAAGTTTAAAAGCAGAAGAAAAAGCAAGTAAACATTACGTTAGAGGTGTCAGAAAGCTATCTAAAGAGCTTGAAGAAATGAACGAAACAAAGTATAGGGTGGAACCTAACGAGTGCCTATATGGCTTAATAAGCGAATTATGGAGCTATTGGGGAAAAGGTTATATTC
>SAAR01000978.1 GCA_009916335.1 Erysipelotrichia bacterium
GACAATTGCAGTCAGCCTCACTGAACAACCGCATTTTAAACTTAAAGCATTTGATCGTTTAGAATTTTTTGATATCTATACGACAACATCAAGAATGACAGCTTCTATCGCAGGAGAAGTTTACAATCCTGGAAGTTTTGATATTCAACCTAATGCTACTATTGAGGATATTATAAATCTTTCAGGAGGATTAACAAAAAAAGCTTATCTTAAAGATGTAGAACTAGCACGATTTGAAGTAGTAAATGAACAAAGGATACGAAAAGTTGTATCATTAAATCTTAATAATCCACAAGAGAGACAAACTATAGTTCACGATGAAGATCAACTCATCATACGCGCCATACCAAAATGGAACGAAAAAAAATACATCGAACTTGTTGGGCAAGTGCGTTTCCCTGGTAAATATCCTATCGAAGAAGGAGAAACACTCGCGGACGTCTTAGCACGTGCTGGTGGTTTTACAGATCTAGCTTTCTTGAAAGGAGCTGTATTTACACGTAAAAGTGTACAAGAACTACAAAAAAATGAACTAGAAAAAGCTATGAGAGAGCTTCAACAACAAGCAGCCTACTTAGCGGCATCACAATCATCAGATGGAAAAGATAATAATAGCGCCAATAAAGCGATGCTAATGAATATGATATCTTCTCTTCAAAAAGATGCTGCAAAAATCACGCCTATTGGGCGGGTTGTTATACTACTTCGACCGAATCTCGAAATATTCAAGCAAAGCAGTTATAACGTTCCTCTAGAAGATGGCGATAAGCTCTATATTCCTCGTATCAACAAAACGGTTACCGTTTTGGGAGAAGTTCTAAGTCCAAACAGCTTTATCTTTGATGAAAAACTTGCACTAAATGACTACATAGCTAAAGCTGGTGGTTACAAAAAAGAGATGGCAGACAAAGATAGCATATACATTGTCAAAAGTAATGGAGATGCGCAAAGAGTCGATAACGGATATTTCCTAACAACAAATGCTGATCTTGAATACGGTGATACTATTATCGTTCCACGAAAAATTGAAGTAACTTCAAACCTTAGTCTTATTTCTGCTATTGCTGATATTACATATAAAATGGCTGTTACTATTGCTTCACTCAATACGGTAGGAGCGATTTAATGAACCAAGATACTTCATGTGAGCGAGT
>SAAR01000979.1 GCA_009916335.1 Erysipelotrichia bacterium
GATGACACAAATGGAACTTTACAATTATGGTAGTAAATTATTAGCCATCTCCATCACACGCCTAGAAATATTCGATACTCCAAAAGAGTTGGGAGAGTTCAATGTGTGGAGAAAGAAAACTATTTACAGTGGTATGGATTGCCCACCATATGTTGATGATGTAAATGTTCCATTGACACGAACCCCACGAAATTGGTGTTGGGTGGAAGGAGAAAAAGAATGAACGCCGACAAAATGCTAGCCGAACTTGGCTACATTAAAATTGCCGATAATGGCAAAACAAGTATTTACCAAAAACGGTTCGACAACGAACCTGATAAATTAACAAAGACACTAACATTTTTTAGTCGAGACAAAGACATATCGGTTGAAACATATCTTGAAGATGAGTTAGAGATGACCCTTTTATCAGTTGCCGAACTAGAAGCCATTATGGCTAAAATTAAGGAGCTGGGGTGGGAAGAATGACACTTGGCAAAACCTGTCTATACGCCCAATGCGTGCTCATTCTATCTTGGATTATCTATTGTGCGATTATATATCGCTAGAAAGGAAAAACAATATGAACTTAACATTATTAGAATTCGTATTATTATCTTACTTTTCGTTGGTATTTATTGTCATTTATATCGGATTATTTAGAGATTCTGTACACAAATATAATTGGTTTTATATGCCTTTCTTATTGATTTTTGTAAGTATATTTGCCTTTTTAGTAGGCACTTTGATTGAAATACCATTTTACACATACAAGAACATTACTAGCCAACCAATGTTAAAGAGCCATACCTATAACATTAAAAACGATGAAGAAACAAAGAAAGCAATGAAAGCATTAGGTTTTTGTCGGAGAACCTCCCTAGTTGATGCATTTCTTTTAGAAAGTTATCGCATCAATGTTGGGGGAAAAATTGTTGCAATACCAAATAACGATAGACTTGAAGTTGCCTATTATGTTTGGAACACAAAAGCAAGATTTATTCATGAGCGTTTGAGAGATTATGAATTGCCAACTGCAAAGGCAGAAGGAGAAGCAAAATGAAAGATATCTACACATTAGCCTATCCCAATATTTCATTAACACTATTCGATTATGAAGATATGACCTTATATTTTAATAAAGATATATGGAATTTAGTAATTTACTATGATGA
>SAAR01000980.1 GCA_009916335.1 Erysipelotrichia bacterium
ATCTCGATTGAACACTTTAGGAATGAATCCGGCTCCAATCCCTTGAATCTTATGTGGCCCTGCCATATTTTTTGAAATCATTGGTGAGCCTTCAGGTTCCACTGCAATGATTTTAATGTGTGGTATATGTTTTTTGAGTATTTCTCCAGTTCCGGTGATTGTACCGCCTGTTCCTACTCCTGCAACAAAATAGTCTAAGTTTGATTCTGTATCTTTAAGAATTTCTAATGCTGTTGTTTTTCTATGAATTTCAGGATTCGCTAAATTTTCAAACTGCATCGGCATGATGTAATTTTCATGTTCCTTTAATAATTGATTTGCTTTTTGAATCGAACCCTTCATTCCTAATGAGCCTTCAGTTAAGATAACTTCTGCTCCGAGGGCTTTTGCAATTTGTGCACGTTCTTTCGATACAGTTTCAGGCATGATTAATATGAGTTTGTAGCCTTTAGCTGCACAGATAAAAGCAAGCCCAATTCCTGTGTTTCCGCTTGTAGGTTCTACAAATACAGTATCTTTATTAATTAAATTTTGTTTTTCAAAAGATTCAATCAGAGCAAATGCAAGTCGATCTTTGACACTGCTCATTGGATTAAAATTTTCTAACTTCAAAATAATTTCTGCGTAACTATCTATTTTATTTTCATATCGATTAATGCGTAACATCGGTGTATTTCCTATGAGATCAATGTAACTTTGCTGAATCGGCATTATAATCACTCCTGACAATTTAATTATATATTTTTTAAATCGTAAATTCACATTCCAGGATTTGAAAGCGTTTTATGCTATAATGTCACATGGTGATATGATGCATATTAAAAGATTTGCTTTAGGACTTCTTAGAAGTAACTGCTACGTTTTATCAAATGAGGGACATGCTTTAATCATTGATCCTGGTTATGAAAGCTTAGAAGTCATTGAATACATTAAAAATGAAAATTTAATCGTTGACTTAATTTATATAACCCATGGACACCATGATCATGTGGGTGGTGTTAAACAAATGAAAGAGTATTTTAATGTTTTGGTGTATGCACCTAAAAAAGATATTGAATTTATGGGAGATTTCCCACTTAATCGTTTTGGTTATCCAATACCCGTTGATATTTGGGTTGGTGAGGGTTATCAATTTCAAGCAATTGATCACACA